>NCBR01000050.1 GCA_002279285.1 Acidobacteria bacterium 37-71-11 | reverse complement strand
GAGCACGATCTCGACCTGCGGCGAACCGCCCTCGGCGTAGCGGTTCCACGCCTGCTTCTCCAGACCGTGGAAGCGCAGCGCCTTGAGTTTCTTCGCCAGAGCCTCGTCGCGGGTCACCAGCATTCCGCCCTCGCCGGTTGTGATGTTCTTGATCGGGTGGAACGAGAACACCCCGAGGCGGCCGAAGCAGCCGACGTGGGTCCCCTTGTAGAGACAGCCGACGCCGTGCGCCGCGTCCTCGAATACCCAGAGGCCGTGCCGGCCGGCGACCGCCATGATCGCGTCCACGTCGGCGGGCGCGCCGGCGTAGTGCACCGGGATGATCCCGACGGTCCGCGCCGTGACCGCGGCTTCGAGCTGGCGCTCGTCGATCTGCAGGGTGTCCCGGTGGATGTCCACGTACACCGGCGTTGCCCCCGCGACCTCGATCATGTTGATCGTCGAGGCCCAGGTCATCGGCGTGGTGATCACCTCGTCGCCCGGCTTCAGGCCGAGCGCGATGAGGCCGATGTGCTGGCCCGCGGTGGCCGAGGAGAGCGCCAGGACGTGGGGAAACCCGGTGTACGCCGCGAAATCGCGCTCGAACCGTTCGGCCTTGGGGCCGGTGGTGATCCAGCCGGACTTGAGAGAGTCCACGACCTCGTCGATCTCCACCTGCCGGATCGTCGGGCGGGAGAACGGCAGGAAGTCGGGACGCTTGGCGAACGAGCCGGTCATCGCGATGTCGCCTCCAGGTGAGCGACCCGGGGTCGTGGATGCGCGGCGGGCTCGGCGGTCATGGCGATGCCGCGGCCGCAGCCAGCCGCCAGAAACCCAGTCGCAACACCGCGCGATGATAGCACGGGGGGGGAGAGACGTGGTCCGTGGGTCGTGGGTCGTGGATCGTGGGTCGTGGACCGTGGTCCGGGGTCCGTTGTCCGTGGTCCGTGGTCCGATAATGATGACCCGCACCGCGAACCGTCGTCATTCCCGCGCACGCGGGAATCCAGCGTTGCGTCGCCGCGATACCCGCGCCGGATCCCTGCGGTCGCAGGAATGACGGCAAAGACCGGCCGCGTCGCCTCAGGGAGTGTAGGGGCGGGGCTTGTCTTGTCCCCGCCCGCTGTGGAGGTGCCTGGATCTTCCCTCGATCGCGGGCGGCCGCAAGCGCCGCCCCTACATCCCGAGTTTTCGCGCTGGCCTCGCCGGGCGCGCCCGTGCTACAAAAGGGGCCGCATGGTTGGCGAGCAACGTCCCCCCGCCTCCGCCGCGACTCGGCTGCTGCCGGCGCTGGTCGTCGCTTGCCTGGTCGTGCTCGTCTTCTGGAACCTCGGCGGCGCGCCGCTGCTCGAGCCGGACGAGGGGCGCTACACCGAGATCCCGCGCGAAATGCTGGCGACGGGTCAGTTCGTCACCCCGCACCTCGACGGCGTCCTCTACTTCGAGAAGCCGCCGCTGCACTACTGGCTCACGGCTGTCGCGATCAGGCTGCTCGGGTTGTCCGCGTTCTCCGCGCGGCTGTGGAGCGCGATCTTTGGGCTGGCGGGGGCGGCGCTCGCGTACGCTCTCGGGGCCGCGATGGGCGGTCGGCGCGCCGGCGCCGTGGCGGCTGTGGCGCTCGGCACTTCGCCATTCTGGGTCGGCCTCGCCCGCCTCGCCACGCTCGACATGACGGTGACGTTCTTCCTCACCGCGACGCTGGCGTGCTTCTGGTTCGCGCACCGCACCGTGGCCGAAGGACTGGGAGCGCCGCCCTCGCGCGTCCGGCTGTGGTGGTACGGGATGTTCGTGGCCGCAGCCCTTTCGGTTCTGGCAAAGGGCCTGATCGGGATCGTGATCCCGGGCGCGGTGGTGTTCTTCTACCTGTGGGCGACGCGGCAGTGGCGGGTGCTCGCCGCGGTGCCGTGGCTGACCGGGGTGCCGCTGTTCCTCGCCGTGGCGGCGCCGTGGCACCTGCTCGCAGCCGCCCGCACCCCCGACTTCGCGTGGTTCTACTTCGTCCACGAGCACCTGATGCGCTTCGCGACCAGTGAGGCGCAACGCCAGGAGCCGTTCTGGTTCTTTTTCGCGATCGTCGGGCTCGGGTGCGTGCCATGGTCGGGGCTCTTCCCGGCGTCGGCGATGCTCGTCGAGTGGCGCCGCCTGCGGGAGTCGCTCGCCGAGCAGCGCGAGGCGGTCTTCCTGCTGGTCTGGGCCGGCTTCATCGTCGCGTTCTTCTCGGCCTCGCGCTCGAAGTTGATCCCGTACGTGCTGCCGGCGCTGCCGCCGCTCGCCGTCCTCGTCGGCCTGGCGGTCGAGCGGGCGCGCGGCGGGAGCCTCGCCGCGCCGCGGGCCGAGCGCTGGGGCCTGGTGGTGGGCGGGGCGCTCACGGCGGTCTGGGGCCTCGCCCTGGTGTGGGCCGGCCTCGGCAAGATCGGCCGGCTCGGGCTCGGCGGCGTCGTCTCGCCGCGTTTGCTGGCGCCGGGGCTCGTCGTGATCGTGGCGGCGGCGATGGTCGCGGCGTCGGGGTTCTCCCGCGCTTGGGAGCAGCGCCTGCTCGCGCTGTTCGCGGCGGGCGCCTGCCTTTGCGCCGCGATCGAGGGCGTCGTGCCGCTGGTCGGGCGCGAGCGCAGCAGCGAGGTGATCGCGGCGCGGTTGCGGCCGGAACTGCGCCCGGGCGACCTGGTGTTCTCCTACGGGTGCTTCCCCGAGAGCCTGCCGGTGTACCTCGACCGCACGGTCGGCGTGGCCGCGTTCGAGGGCGAGCTTGCGTTCGGCATCTCGCACCTGACGCCGGACGACCGGCGCCGGCGCTTCCCGACCGCGGAGGAGTTCCGAGGTGTTTGGGACTCCGGCCAGCGTGTGTTTGCCGTTGTCGAGAAGCGCTCCTGGTCGCAGGAGTTCGCCCGGGAGGGCATCACTCACGCCCGTCTGCTGTGGCAGGGCGAGAGCCTCGTCCTGCTTTCGAACGAGCGCGCGGCCCCCGGGCGTTGACCGGAGAAGGCGAGCTACTCCGCGGAGGGGGAGAAGTCGGCGACGAGCGCTTCCATCGCGTCCCAGATGTGGGAGACGTCGGTGGAGGCGAGGATCAAGTTGCGCTTCGTGCCGTTGATGTCCTTGACGTGGCTGCGGAGCACCGCCTCCTGGCGGAAGCCGAGCTTGCGGAACATCCGCCGCGCGCCGACCTGGTTCTCCACGACCTCGATCACCATCTTCTCGACGCCGAGGCGGGTCGCGACCTTGACGAGCTCGCGCGCGATCGAGGTGCCCAGGCCGTCGCGGCGCAGCGCCGGCGCGACCGAGATCCGGATCTCGCCGACGTGCATCGACCAGCCGCGCAGCGCGCGGTAGAGCGTTGCCTCGGCCACGACCTTGCCGGCGCGCTCGGCGATCAGCGACACGACCTCGCCGGATCCGACGAGCGCCACGAACCGCTGCAGCCAACCGGCGTCGGTGACGTCGTCCTTGAGGTAGAGGCGGTCCTCCTCCGGCAGCGAGCGGTAGAACTCGAGCAGCGCCTTTGCGTCGGCCGCGGCTAGCGGCCGCACGGCCACCGGCGTCCCGTCGCGCAGGAACACGGTCTGAGGAAACCCTTCGAGCTTCACGTTCGGCCCCCTAGTTCTTCCCCGCGGACTGCTCGCGGCCGTACTCGTACCCCTTGTGGAAGGCGCGCAGGTTGAGGTCCTCGGTGCCCTTCGGCACCGACGTCTTGACCGCCTTCTCGACCGACTCGTACGAGAGCAGGCCGGTCACGCCGGCGAAGAACCCAGTCATCACGATGTTGAGCACCAGCCGCCGGCCGAGTTCCTCGGCGAAGCGGGTGGCGGGGACGCCAAACGCGCGCACGCCCTTGGGAAGCTTGTCGTCCAATGTGATCAGGTCGCTTTCGTAGAGGAGCATGCCGCCGGGGGCGAGCTGCGGCGCGAACTGCGTGTAGGCGTCGGGCGACATCACGATCAGGATGTCCGGGTTCTTGACGTAGGGGTAGCCGATCGCCTCGTCCGCCACCGTGACCTGGGCGCTGCAGGCGCTGCCGCGCGCCTCCGGGCCGAACGCCTGGATCAGGGTCGCGTGCTTGCCGTCGAAGATCGAGGCGGCCTTGCCGATGATCATGCCGCAGAGGATGACGCCCTGGCCGCCGAGGCCGCCGACGCGGATCTCAGTCTTGTGCATGGGACACCCCGTACGGCGTGAACTTCTCGCCGAAATGTTGCGTGAAATGCTCATTCATCGCGTCGAGCCAGGTCGGCCGCTCACGGTCCACGAACTTGCCCACCACGATGTCTCCCTGGAACAAGGAGAGCCCGACGTCCTTGGTGTTGGCGCCGTTGACGATCTTGCTCTTCTCTTTGTAGTACTTGAGCTGGTCGACACCGTCGCCGAGCCGGTTGCGCCGCGAATAGAGCGTCGGGCACGGCGCCATCGCCTCGATGAACACGAACCCCTTCTTCTTCAAGCCTTCGAGCATCGCCTTGGCGAGTTGTTTGACGTGGTAGACCGTCCAGCGTGCGACGTAGACCGCGCCGCACGCGTCCGCCAGGAACGGCAGGTTGAACGGGGTCTCGAAGTTGCCGTACGGCATCGTCGTCTGGGTCGCGCCGAGCGGCGTGGTCGGCGCCACCTGACCGCCCGTCATCCCGTAGGTGAAGTTGTTGACGCACACGACCATCAGGTCCATGTTGCGGCGCGCCGCGTGGATGAGGTGGTTGCCGCCGATCGCGGAGAGGTCGCCGTCGCCGGAGTAGACGACCACCTTGAGCTCGGGGTTGGCGAGCTTCAGCCCGGTCGCGAACGGGATCGCCCGCCCGTGGGTGGTGTGGAACGAGTCGAGGTTCATGTACCCCGCGACGCGCCCCGTGCAGCCGATCCCGGAGACGATCGCGACCTTGTCGAGATCCATCCCTGAGTCGGCGAGGGCGCGGGTGAAGCAGTTGACGGTCGTGCCGATGCCGCACCCCGGGCACCAGATGTGCGGCAGGCGCTCCTGGCGGAGGTACGGCATCACCGGGTTTTCGAACTCGCAACTGAGGACGTCGGTTGCGCTCATTGTGCGGCCTCCTTGATCTTGGCGAGGATCGCCGCGGGCTCGTGGACGGTGCCGCCGGCGTGCGGGAGCGTCAGTACCGCGGCCTTGCCGGCCGCCGCGCGCTCGACCTCGAGCGCCATCTGCCCCATGTTCAGCTCGGGGACGACGAACGCCTTCACGGTCGCCGCCAGCTGGCGGATGCGCTGCGCCGGGAACGGCCAGGTGATGACCAGGCGCAGATGGCCGACCTTGATGCCGGCCGCGCGCGCCGCGTCAACCGCGGCGCCGGCCACGCGCGAGGTGATCCCGAACGAGACCACCACGACGTCGGCGCCCTCGACGCCGTCCTCGCGCACGTCCACGAGTTTGTCGGCGTTGGCGCGGATCTTGTTGATCAGCCTCTTGACGAGCTTGTCCTGCGCCTGGGGGTTCAAGGCGGGGTAGCCGCGCTCGTCGTGGGTGAGGCCGGTGATGTGGATGCGGTAGCCGTCGCCCGCCTTGACCATCTCCGGGACCAGGCTGGCGTCGGTCTCGTACGGGCGGTACTCGCCCGGCTTCTTCGCCGTCCACTTGCGCTCGACGACCTCGATTTCCGAAGCCTCCGGGATGACGACGCGCTCGGTCATGTGGCCGACGACCTCGTCCATCATGAAGAACACCGGCACGCGGTAGGTCTCGGCGAGGTTGAACGCCTTGATCATCAGGTCGAAGCACTCCTGCGGCGAGTTGGGGGACAGGGCGATCGGCTCGTAGTCGCCGTGCGAGCCCCACTTGACCTGCATCATGTCCGCCTGGGCGGGGAGCGTCGGCAGCCCGGTCGAGGGACCGCCGCGCTGCACGTCCACCCACACGGACGGGACCTCGGCGATCGCAGCGAGGCCGATGTGTTCCATCATCAGCGAGAGGCCGGGTCCCGAGGTCACGGTCATGACCTTCTTGCCGGCCCAGGCCGCGCCCTGGATGGCGATCGACGACGCAAGCTCGTCCTCGAGCTGGATGAACATCCCGCCGACGAGGGGGATGCGCGCCGCGAAGCGCTCGACCACCTCGGTCGACGGCGTGATCGGGTAACCCGCGGCGAAGCGGCAGCCGGCGGCCAGCGCCCCCTCGCAGGCGGCGTGATCGCCGTCGATGAAGTGGATGCCTGTCAAAACTCCTTTGGGGTCCGCGTGCAAGACGTCCTCCCTCTGCTGTCTATTCGATCGCCGCGGGTCAGCCGCGCGCGGGGATCAACGGCTCGGGCGCGGCCGCCTGGCGGCGCTGCTCGATGTCCTTGAACCGCATCCCGAAGATGGCGAAGTCGGGGCAGTACAGGCCGCACAGGTCGCAGCCGGTGCAGTCCTCGGGGCTGGCGAGCACCGGGTAGTGGTACCCCTTGCGGTTGAACTCGCGCGAGAACTCCAGGCAGTGCGCGGGACAGAAGTCGATGCAGTACGAGCAACCCTTGCAGACCTCAAGGGTCAGAAAGATCGTTCCCTTGCCCTTTTTCACCGGTGCCGCGTCGCTCATGACGGCCCCCCCTCTGTGAAACGGACAGATCCTACGCCTGCACCCGCCGCGGCGCAAGGTCGACGCGTGAAGATGAGATTGGCGCGCAACATTCCCGACGGTCGCGGCGACCGTGACCGGTCCGTCTCCACGATGGCGCCTGGCTCTCCCGGTGTTGCTAGCATGAGCGCGTGAAAGATCGGAATTCCGGCGATCTCGCGAGCACGCGGCCGCTGCGCGTGCTGGTGGTCGCGACGAAGTCCCCGTGGCTCGGCTCGGGTGGCGGGCACCTCGTGGTCAGGGCGTTCGTCGAGGCCCTGCGGGATAGCGGTATCGCCGTGCGGTTGGTGGCGCCGGCCGGCGCCGCCGGTGGGACCGACGGGCAGCACCCGCTCGTTCGCGCGGTCGGCGTGGCGCCCCGGCGATGGCTCTCGGCGGCGCCGCGCGCGATCCTCGGCCGGTCGGTGGTGGTCGGGCGGTGGGTCCTCCACCGTCTGGAAGCCGCCGTCAGCGACGAGGTCCGCCGGTTCCGGCCGGACCTGGTGCACATCGAACAGGTCCACCTCTCGTGGCTGATCCCCGGATTGGTGAGGCAGCTTCCGGTCGTGCTGCGCCAGCAGAACGTGGAGTCGCACATCCTCGGTCAGCTCGCTCAGGGCGCGCCCCCTGGGGTCGCGGGCGCGCTCCGCCGCGAAGCGAGAGCGCTGGCGCGAGTCGAGGCCGAGGCCTGCCGGCGCGCCCATCTGGTGGCGGCCATCTCCGAGCCCGACGCGGCCTACCTGCGGCGCGCGGCTGCCGGTGGCCACGTCGAGGTGCTCCCGCCGATCGCGCCCACCGTCCCGGACGGTGGCCGCGAACCGCTCGCCGGTGACCCGTCGTTCCTGTGCGTGGGTTCGTTCGATTGGTGGCCGAACCGCGACGGCGCCCGGTGGCTGGTCCGCGAGGTCTGGCCGCTCGTCCGGCGCGCGCTGCCCCGGGCGATGCTCCACCTTGCCGGACCGGGGTCGGGGACGATCGGCCGTCACGCGGGCGGTGTGGCGCGCCTGGGGCCGGTGGCGACCTCGGGGTCGCTGTACGACCCGAACGCGACGGTGCTGATCCCCGTGCGCGCCGGCTCCGGCGTGCGCATGCGTCTGCTCGAGGCGTGGGCCGCCGGCGTCCCGGTCGTGACCACTCCGGCCGGAGCGGCCGGCCTGGCGTGCGGCGACCGCGACGGGGTCCTGGTCGGGGACAGCGCGGCAAGGTTTGCGGAGCTGGCGGTTCGGCTCGCATCCGACGGCGGGTTGCGGGCCTCGCTGCGGGAGGCCGGCCGATCGCGTCTCGGGGAGTTCACGCCGGAGCGGGCGGTCGAGCGAGCGGGTTCGCTCTACGGGGCGGCGATCGACAGGTTCCGGGCCGCGACGTGATGGACGGGAGAGACGGCGCGAGGCCGGCGTACGGGCGGAGCGGAACCCGGCGGGCCCCGTCCGAGCTCGTCTTCTTCGGCCACCGGCCCTGGAGCGACATCGAGGCGTTCGGATTCCGCAAGACGTCGGGGGCGATGTTCCGCTGCCTGCGGGAGAGCGGCCGCTTCGGGGTGCTGCGCTACGTCCAGATGGACCGGCGCTGGGGTGCGAGGGTCACTCTGCACCGGGTCGACGCCGGCTGCGACGTGATCGGCCTCCCCGTCGGGCTACCGTACGGCCGGATCCCGGCTGTCCGCCGGCTCAACCGCACCCTGCAGGCGGCGCTGCTCCGTCGCACGCTCGCCCGAATGAGTCCGGCCGTGCCCGAGGCCGTGTGGTTCTACGACTGGGCGCCGATCGAGATCGTGGAACGCCTGGGCCGGCGCCTCACCGTGATGGAGATCACGGACTCGCCCGAGCTCGTCTACGCGGCTCTCCCATCCGCACTCGCGGGCTTCGCGGGGTTCCGCGAGAAGGTTATGGAACAGGCCGATCTCATCCTCGCCGTGGCACCCTGCCTGGCCGGCGGGCTTGCCGGCCGCCGGGCGCGCGTCGCGGTGCTTCCAAACGGCATCGGCGCCGAGTTCCTGGCGGCCGCGGTCACCGCCTGGCCCGAGCCCGAGGTGCTCGCGCGCCTCCCCCGTCCGCGTCTCTGTGTCGTGGTCGGGGAATGGAGCGCCAACCACCGGCTCGATCACGACCTGCTCGGCGCGGCGCTCGACGAGCTTCCCGGCTGGACGCTCGTGCTCGTCGGGGTGGGGGCGGTGCAAACCGCGGGTCTCGAGCAACTGCTTTCGCGTGACCGCGTGGCCGTCGTGCCGCCTGTCCCACAGGCGAGCCTGGTGCCGATCATCCAGCACTGCGAAGTATGCGCCGTCCCGTACGCTCCGTCCGGCGGCTTCGGGGATGCGTTGAAGACCTACGAGTACCTGGCCTGCGGCCGGCCTGTCGTCGTCAACCTGGATGACGTCGAGCCGTCGCTGGAGCGCTTCGTCGTGCGGGCGCGGACCGCGAAGGAGTTCGCCGCGCGGTGCGTCGAGCTCGCGGCGCGGGGCGGCCTCGATCTCGACGAGGTGCACGCAGCGCTCGCCGGGCTCACGTGGGAGCGGCGCGCGGCGAGAGCGCTGGCGTTGCTCGACGATGTTCGGAACGAACGAAGACGCACGGCCGGAGGCGGCTGAGCCAGACCCGCTTCAGGTCGCCACCGGAGCGAGAAGCGCTCGACGAATTCGCCGTGCGACCTCCGCCCGCGGTCCGAGCGGCGAGACCCGGTGCACGTGCGCATACGGCGCGAACTCGCCACAGAGATCCCGGACCGCCTCGAACGACCGGGCGCCGTCGAGCCGGAACGAGGGGTACGGGTCCTCCGAGTGCGCCGCAACGACGAAGCGGGAGACCGGGACATCGCAGGGCTGGTGCGGAGCGAGGCGTCCCCGCGGCAGCACGACGTTGAGCTTGAACGCGAGGTCGGGAACCCGCCAGAGCGCGCGATACACCAGGCGCGCGCGACGGGTGCGCAGCGGGGTCGGGGTGGAGAACACGCTGCGGTCGATCAGGAGCAGGCGGCGAAGAAGAAGACTGATGCGGAACCCGCGCCGCGCGAACGACAGCGTTCCGGTCTCCACGAGCCTGAGCCGCCCGCATCCCAGGCCGAGGAGGACGAGGCCGTCGTCGAGACACCGTCCTTCTCCCCGGCGCTCGAGTTCGAAGAGAAGTCGGGACTTCCCCAAGCCCGGAGGTCCCGCGAGGACGGCCGCCTCGCCGCCGACGAGAAACGCGCAGCCGTGCACGATCCAGATCGGATCGAGCCCGACGGTATCGGCAACGCTGCGCGCCTTGGCCTCGATCGCGGGGGTCATCCGCCGCCGGCCCCACGCTTCCAGGTGGAACGTCACGGCGCCGGGAGGGAAGGCCCGCTCCTTGCGGCGCTTCCACGCCCGACGGCACCACCCGGGAAGGGACGCAGCCCCCGTCTCCTCACGGGCGGTTTCGGGGCCGAGAGTTCGCCTTGCAGCCACGGCCCGGCGACTCTACCACCGCCACGGCACGGCGCCGTACGGCCGGGACGTGCACGGGCGGCTCCGGCGCGCTACCATGCGCGGTGGCGGGGTGGCCGGTCTCGGCCGCACGTTTTCGGCCGCCCAGTCGCCTTGCAGCTCCGTGCCGTGAGATCTGATCAAAGGAGGCTCCCCCGGTGTTGACACGCGAGCAGTTCACCGAGAAGTTCGTCGAGGTCATCGCGCATGCATCCTCCCAGCTCCCGCCCGACGTGCTCGCGGCGCTCAAGCGTGGGCGCGACGCCGAGGCGCCGGGATCGCTGGCGGCCAAGGCCCTTGACTCCATCCTCACGAACATCGAGATGGCAAAAGGCAGCTGGCAGCCGATCTGTCAGGACACGGGCACGCCGCTTGTCTGGATCCACCACCCGGTGGGGATGTCGACTCGGATGCTCACCGCCGCCTTCGAGGAGGCGGTGCGGCAGGCCACGGCGAAGCAGCTCCTGCGCCCCAACGCGGTGGACCCGCTGACCGACAAGAACACCGGCCACGGCCAGGCGCCAGGCATCCCGACCGTGCACTGCGAGGAGTGGGACGAGGCCGGCCTCGAGGTTCGCCTGATCCTCAAGGGCGGCGGCTGCGAGAACGTCGGCGCCCAGTACTCGCTGCCCAACCCCAAACTCAAGGCCGACCGCGACCTCGACGGCGTCAAGCGCTGCATCCTCGATGCCGTTGCCCAGGCGCAGGGCAAGGGGTGCGCGCCGGGGATCATCGGGGCGTGCTTCGGCGGCGACCGCGGCTCGAGCTTCGTCGAGTCCAAACGGCAGCTGTTGCGCCGGCTCGACGACACCAACCCCGTCCCCGAGCTGGCCGCGATGGAGAGAGAACTCTACGAGCAGGCCAACCAGCTCGGCATCGGCCCGATGGGGTTCGGCGGCAAGACCACCGTGCTCGGCGTCAAGGTCGGTTACCTCGGGCGTCTGCCGGCGAGCTACTTCGTGTCTGTTTCCTACATGTGCTGGGCGAACCGCCGTGCCACCGCGAAGTTCAGCCCCTCCGGGGAGGTCACATGGCTCGACTGACGCTTCCGTGCGACGAGAAGACGATCCGCGACCTCAAGGTCGGCGACTTCGTGGAGCTGTCCGGGCGCATGATCACCGGCCGCGACGCCGCGCACCACTGGCTGCTGCACGGCTTCCGCGAGGAGGTCGCGCCGTTCATGAAGGACTCGGTGATTTACCACGTCGGCCCGGTGGTGAAGAAGCACGAGGACGGGCACTACACGTTCGTGGCGGCGGGGCCGACGACGTCGGCGCGCGAGGAGCCGTTCCAGGCGGACGTCATCGGCAAGTACGGCCTGCGCGGCGTGATCGGCAAGGGCGGGATGGGCCCGAAGACGCTCAAGGGGCTGGCCGAGCACGGCGCCGTCTACTTCCACGCCGTCGGCGGCACCGCGCAGGTGTTGGCCCAGGCGGTGGTCAAGGTCGAGCAGGTGTTCCAGCTCAAGGAGTTCGGCGTCCCGGAAGCGCTCTGGGTGATTCAGGTGAAGGATTTCCCCGTCGTTGTCACGATGGACTCGCACGGCGGTTCGTTGCACGCCGAGGTGGAGAAGGCCTCCAAGGCGAAGCTCAAGCAGCTGCTGGGCCTGTCCGCGTAAACGGGATC
>NCBR01000049.1 GCA_002279285.1 Acidobacteria bacterium 37-71-11 | reverse complement strand
CGGCGTGGGCAGCACGCCGTCGGGCAGCGGCACCTCGAACGTCTGCTGCTGGCCGGCCGGCACGGTGGCGTGGCACTTCAGGCAGTCGCGCCGGTCGCCGGGGAAGAGGATGTCGTTGAAGTTGTTGACGCTGCCGTGGTAGCCGTAGATCGTGTACGGAATCGTCATGTTCTCGCCGGTGTGGATGCGGTGGATCAGGTACTTGAAGTGGATCGTCTCGTTGGGCGCCTGGGCCGCGGGCCGGAAGGCACTGTCGGTGTTGTTCGGGTTGTGGCAGATCACGCACTCCTGCACCTTGAAGCGCTGGCCGCCGTGAAGCGCGAGTTCGTTGTGGCAGACGTTGCACTTGTTGATGTCGACCACGGTGCGGCGCGCCATCGGCTGAGCGTCGGTGATGGCGACGTTGTAGATCGGGTTCTGCGCCGCCTCGCGGACCGTCGCCTCGCTCGCGGTCTCAGGCGCCGGGTTGAGGGTGACGTAGCGGTAGAGGTCGGCCGAGAGCGTCCATGTGCCGGTGGCATCCGCCGGGATCGCGTCCGGGAACGTGAACGTCGAACTGGAAGCGCTCGAGACCGCGTTCTTGCCGACCCGCTCGGAAAGGTAGCCGGCGTAGTCGGTGGTGGGTCCGCCGAAGATAAAGCTGAAGCTGTCGAGCGTCGACGGGTCGACGAACGACCCGTCGTTATTGGTCACCGCGAACGTGACGACCGGCTTGGTGCCCGGCGCCGCGTTGGTCACGTTGATGATCTGGATGTTGAGCCCCTTGAGCTGGGCCGCCCGGGTCGGGATGACGTGCGCGCCGATGATCGAGGCGTCGAAGTCGTTGACACCCTGCGGCTGGTGGCAGGAGGCGCACGCCGAGTCGTCGGCCTGGGGGCCACCCTGGTGGTTGGCGCCGGTGGTCCAGTCGATCGTGTCGTGGCACGAGCCGCACGCCGCCCGTGAGGGGTAGGTGTACCAAACGAAACCCTGCGGCGAGCTGGGCTGGTGGCAGGTGGTGCAGTTGCGAATGTCCTGGGGAAAGACGACGCCGGAGAAGTCTTGGACAGCTTGCCGGTACCCGATGATCTGGTAGGGGTGGCCGGCCTTCACCGAGGGGAGGCTGCTCCCCATGGACGGTCTGGGGGTTGTGGCAGAGGACGCAGAGCTTGATGTCCCGGCGGCCGGTCTCACCGTGGGCGGCGAGCGGGTCGTGGCACTGGTTGCACGTCGCGTCGGTCATCTTGTTCCAGGTGTTGGTCACCGCCTGGCCGTCGGGCCGGAAGTCGTACTCGACGTCCTTCACGTACGTCTTGCTGATCACGATCGGATCGGTGAGGTTGATGATGCGGGTGGCGTAGATGCCGAGGGTATGCGTCTTGGTCACGTCGTAACCGGTCGGCAGCGCCTTGGTGAAGTGGAAGCGGGCGTGGCCGGTGCCGAGGTCTTCCCACGTGCCGGCCGCGGTCGTCGCCTGCTGCGCGGTGGCGTTCGTGATCGGGCTCGTGACCGTGTTCGTGTAGTAGTCGGTATAGTGACGCGTCGCCGGGTCGTACCAGTCGAGGATGAACGACATGGCGAGCGGCCCCGGGGTGAGGACCCCGGCGCGGTCGAGGGGCTGGCCGCCGTCATCCGTAAAGGTGACGTCCACGATCGGCTTGTTGTCGGCGCCGATCGTCACGCTCCCCACGGCGATGTTCAAGCCGGGCCGGATGTAGGCGATCTGTTGCGCGGTCAGGTAGTGCTCGGCCTGCGCCGAGGTGTAGACCGCCGCGGTCGCCGGCGTGTGTACCCGCCGTGTCACGTTGCCGGTGATATGCGACGGCACAACCAACAAGTTGTTGGCCGCCAGCAGCGCCATGCCAAGATGAAGTAGCATCATTTCCCTCGTCCCCCTTCCGCGTCCAGTCCGGCGAGTGGCCGCCGTCCCCATGCGGTGACGATCGTCAAGTTAATGCCATTTGCGCGAAGTGTCAATAGTTTGTAAATACTCCAGTTATGCATGGCAAATCTCACAATTTATGATCACGAATGAGAAACAATCGTTGCTGGCGACATGAGCGGCCGGACTCGTGGCGCGCGGCAGGATGCGGGGTGGCGCCGCCAGCGGCTGTGAGCCCGAAAAGAAAGGCGGGGGGTGTGAGCCCCCCGCCGAAGTGTTCGGTGGTGCGATCAGCGTGCTGCTACGGCGTTGGCGTCGTGTTCCACCACGTCCCACCGGGCCCGTAGTAGGTGACGAGGATGTTGGCGAGGTTCTTGTCGTAGTCCTTGGTCCAGGTGGTCGGCGCCGGGTCGAGTCCCAGGCCGAAGATGTTGACGCGGGTGTTGTGGCACGACTCGGCGCAAGCGTTCGGGTAACCGACGTAGTTCCCGTTCGAGTCCTTGACGCCAGTCGTCATGTACGTCAGGGTGTCCTCCGGCTTGGTCACCCACCAGGTGTGATTCGCGGAGGTCGACATGTGGCAGTTGATGCAGTTCGACAGCCCCATGATCCGCTCCGGGGCGAACGGGTGGTTGCTGTGCGCCGACACCACCTTGGCGATCGCCTCCTCGTTGTTGGCGAAGTCGGCGACCTGCGCCTTGGTGATGTTTGCGAACGGCCCGTGCGTCGCGTGGCAGGCCAGGCAGAGCGAGTCGTTCTCGGGTGAGGTCGGGATCACGAGGCCGCTGCGGCTGTCGGTGATCGAGGTTGTGATCTGTGCGGTCTGCTGCTTGTCCATGGCGTCGTGACACGCGTTGCACGGCTCTGAGGAACCGTTCTGACCGTAGGTGGTCGCGGCGTGCGCCGAGAGCTGGTAGTAGTCGTACGGGCGCAGATGGCCGGTCGGCAACTTGCCATCGCCCCAGTAACTGTACGTGGGCACGAACGCGGTGGCGAGCGGAACCCACGTGTCGTAGCGCGGCATCCAGTCGACCATGTTGGCGTCGTCGTACGGCCACGAGTAGACCTTGCCCGGCGCCGACTTGACGCTGATGTGGCAACGGCCGCAGATCTCCGAAGCCTGCGCGCCGGTCAGATTCGCTGGGTTGACGATCTTGGTCGGGTCGCCGCCGCCGAGCACGTGCTGGGCGCCAGGGCCGTGGCAGCTCTCGCAGCCGATGTTGGTCAGGAGGAAGTTGCCGTCGCCGTTGTAGTCGATGTAGCCGGGGTCGTTGGCGTTGAACAACGTGGCGTAAAACCCCTGGTAGGTGGCCTCGCCTGCCGCGGTCTTGCCGAGCGAGCGGATGCCGGTGGCGTGGCAACCGATGCACCCCGCCGTGTGGCTCGTCGGGCCGCCGGCGGCGACCAGCGCGCTCGCGGTCAGAGTCAGGTCGAACTTCGGCGTGAGGCTGCTGGTGTACCAACCGCCGCCGGTCGCACTCGCCGGGGTCCAGCCCTGGGTGCGCGAGTAGGTGGCGGGCGCGTAGTAAATCGCCTTCGAGAGCTTGGTGTCGGTGTCGGTCACCGGCACCCTGAGGATGAAGCGCTGGCCGTCCTGGCCCGCGCTACCTGCGAGCGTTGCGACGACCTGGCACTTCAGCACGCCGATCTGCATCCAGTACGTGTCCGTGGCGGCGTCGTACGATAGCTTGGGTGCGTTGGCGCCGTAGGCCGAGAATGCGCCGACGGTGGCGAGGTCGACGCCCATCATGAAGTCGTCCTTCGTCCCGTGCGCCTGATTGGCGATGACGCCCTGGCCGTCGACGAGCGTCCACTGCCCCATCGGCCGCCGCAGGAACTGCGAGTGGCGGGTGTGCTTCCAGGTGGACATGTCCTCCAGGGCACCCTTGCCGTTGTGGCACGCGAGGCAAACCTCGCTGCCGAGGTACGAGCTGCCGGCGGCGCTGCCGTACAGGGCGGTGAGCCTCGCCGAGAGGCCGGCGATGTCCACGGTCATGCTCTTGCTCACCCCTGCGGGCAGGTGCGAGCGAACCAGGTTGGGCCCCGCCATTGCTGCGCTCGCGAGCAGCATGGCGGCGAGGACTACTGTTGCCTTACGCATAAATCGATTCTCCTTTCTGGGTCTTCCCCACTGCTACTCCTGGAAAAGCTTTGGGTCACGCTGCGAACCGTGGACCGCCTCGTGGCAACTGACGCACGAGCGGAACGCTGGCTGGGAGAGGTCGTGGAACGACGGCGTGTCGGTGTGGCACTCGAGGCAGAGCTGCGTCGTCGAAGGACGCGTGAGCATGAACGGGTTCGGCGAACCGTGCGGACGGTGGCACGCGGCGCAGCCGTTGACCGCCATCGGCGGGTGCGGGTAGACGTGCGGGCCCGCCTTCTCGGTGTGGCACGTCACGCAGCGCTGCTGCCCGTCCTCCTCGATGCGGCCGCGGACCGTGGTGCCGCCGTGGATGCTGTGGCACGACATGCACTCGAACGGCTTCGTGCCCTCGCGGTGCGCGTACGGCAGCGCGAACTGCGCCGCCTCGGTCGCATGACAGGGGGTGCAGAGCGTGGCGCGCGGGCGCGCCAGCAACGGCTCGGCGGCGGGCGCGGCGTGCCCCGGCACGTGGCAGTCGAGGCAGGCGATGCCCGCGCGCTGGTGCGCCGGGGTGCGCATCGCCAGGCCGCCGGCCTGCGCCGCATGGCAGAGCACGCACCCGGCCGAAGCCTCGCGGGTGCTGGCGCCCTTGAGGGTGCGGATGTTGGTCGTGCTCGGGTCGTTGGCGTGCGCCTCGCCGGGTCCGTGGCATGACTCGCAGGCGCGGTCGAGGGTGTTTCCCTCGAGCTTGAGGAGGTTCTTCGGGGCGCGGTCCGCCATGGCGCGCCCGTGCGGCCCGGCGACAAAGGCCCTGGCGGTGTCTTCATGACAGGTGGCACAGGTCTCCCGGCCGACCCAGCCCTTGGGCAGCGCCGCAAGCAACGGCGCCGCGGCCAGGAGCGCGATCAGTGCAAACAGGCTCTTGCGCATGGTCTAGAACCTCCGCCGCACGGAGACCCCGTAGCGGGTGACGTCGTAATTCTGGTCGGGCAGGCTCCTGAGGTCGTACATCCAGTGATTGCCGAAGATCGCCAGCCTGGTGGCGAACGGGCCGGGGACCTCGACCTCGAGGTCGTACGCCTTGGAGGTGAACGGCGCCGACTCGCCGCGGTCCTTGATGTAAAGCCCGCCGCCGGTGAGACGGACGGCCGTCCCGATCGGCAGCGAGGCGCGCAGGCTCGTGGTCAACAGGTCCGTCTCGTAGTGCGACAGCGATGCGGTCAGCAGCGGCGCCCAGTACGAGATGGCGACGTCGCTCGTGAGCTTGAGCGAGTCCACGCTCAAGCTCGCGAACGCGCCGCCGGCCGCGGTGTACGTCGCCGCGACGCCGAGCGCGTCGGTGGGACGGTTGAGCGCCGCCACCTGCGAGGGGTTGTCCATGCGCTCGCGCGACCCATGCGCGTCGATCTCCCAGCCGGCGGCCGGGCGTGCCGAGAGCTTGGCCCACAGCCGCGTGACCGTCTTCGGGTCGGTGCGGAACACGTACCTCTCGAAGCTGGAGTCGTCGTACCCGACCTGGGCGGTGAGCGTCCGGCCGAGCGCGAGCGAGGCCGTGGCGCTCCAACCCCTGGCGTCGCGGGTCACGCCCTCGGGGGTGTAGTCGGCGCCGTGCAACCACGCGATCTCGCGCGAGCCGTCGTGGTAGGCAACCACGAGGCCGAACGGCCCGCTGTGGAGGTCGGCCTCAGCGGCGATGTCCTTGTCGGTGCGGTCGAGGTAGCCGCGGTCGTCGATTGGGAGCGAGAAGTCCAGGGTCCCGCCGGGTCCCGCCAGCTGCAGCGCGGTGAGGCCGACGAGCGTGCTGTCGGTCGAGACATCGGCCCAGTGGCCGCGGGCGCGCAGCGTCAGCCAACCGGTTGCGACAAACCCGAGGCGGAGGTCGGCGAGCTTGGTGTCCGTGTCGGCCGACCCCATGAGCGCGTCGAGGTAGCCGATCTGGCCGGCCTTTCCGCCGTCGATCGCATACGTAGCGAGGTCGTTGTTGTTGTTGGCATGAAGGCGGTCGCGCCGGTAGAGGCCCTGGCCCACGAACTCGAAGCGCCCGCTGTTGTAGACCGCCGACAGACGGGTCGTGGGCACGGTGTTGGAATCGCGGCCGGTGGTGTACGTCGCCAGCACGTCGGGGTCGGTGCCGGCGAGCGGCTGGCCGTTGTTGCCCACTGCCCCGCGCGGCTCGCGCGAGTACTTCGTGATGTCCTGCTCGAGGAGCACCTTGACCGGCCAGGCGCGGGTCTCGAGGGAGATCCCGGCCTCCTGCACGCGCTCGTCGAGCGAGGTGCGCGCCACGTAGGGCGCGCCGAGCCCGTAGAACGAGAAAAGCCGCGAGCCGCTGCGCTGCACGTCGCGCAGGTCGAGACGGAGGCGGGCCGCCTTCCAGCCGTCCCAGGTGAGGGAACTGGTCCAACGGGTGATGCTGAAGCGGCCGCCGTCGGCGGGCCCGGACGTCCCCGCCGCGGCGCCGCCGGCGAGTGCCAGGTCGAGCGAGGGCGACGGCAGGACGACCTCGCGACGGGTGTAGTCGAGATTCAACGCCCACTCGCGGTCCCAGTCCACGACCTTGAGCGAGGCGTGCTGGAACGGGTCTCCGCCGAACCCGGAGGCGTTGACCTCGAAGCGGTCGAACCCCGCCAGGACGTGCCGCAGGTCGAGCTGGAGGCTTTCGAGGAAGAGGCCTTGCGACAGGTCGTACTGGCTCGCAAAGGCGTTTCTGTTGCCGCTCTGGTGCAGCCATGCGTAGCCGAGACCGATGCTTCCGAAGTCCTCGCCGTACCCGAGCGCCGCGACGCCGAAGCAGAAGCAGGCCAGCCAGCGAACCGTGCCCTTCATGAACCCTCCCGAGCGCAACCACGAGGCTCACTTCTGTGAAGCCTGGTCACAAATGAAACACGATTCCGTGACAATTGTCAATATATGACGATTTCAATGCAACAAACCAAAAACGTCACGGATCATGGCGTTGCCATTGCGGCGAGAGCTTTCAGGCACGCGCGGCCTCGTGAAAGACGGCTACAATGATGGCGGAGGTCGGCATGGGTTTTCTCGAGGAGCTGCCGGGGCGGGCCCGCGCGGTGGATGGGCATGTCGTGCTGGCCGAAGGGGATGATCCCCGCGTCGTGGAAGCAGCGGGCGAGCTGTGCCGCGAGCGCATCGCGCGCGTCACGGTTTTGTGTCCGGCGGCGGCGCAGGGGCTAGGGCACGAGCGGCTGCGCGGCCTCGGGGCGACGGTCACGGACCCGGCGACCGACCCGCGGCGGCGGGCGCTGTTCGACCTGCTGCACGCCAGGCGCGCGCCCAAGGGGTGGACGCGGGAGCAGACCGACGCGGCGCTCGCGGACCCTCTCTACTTCGCCTCCCTGCTGGTGGCGGCCGGCGAGTGCGACGCCTCGGTCGGCGGCGCGGTCCGCACGACGGCGGACACGGTGCGCGCGGCGTTGCATGCGATCGGCGCCGCGCCGGGGATCAAGACCGTGTCCTCGGCGTTCGTGATGGCCCACCCGGACGCGCGCTGGGGATCCGACGGCCTGATGGTGTTCGCCGACTGCGCGGTCCTCCCCGACCCCGACCCCGAACAGCTCGCTGACATCGCGGTGGGCGCCGCCGGCACCTTCCGGGCGATCGTGGGCGGCGAGCCGCGCGTGGCGCTGCTGTCGTTCTCCACCAAGGGCTCGGCCGAGCACCCGCTGGTGGACAAGGTGCGCGCCGCCGGGGCCGCGCTCGCGGCCCGCAGGGTGGATTTCGAGTTCGACTTCGAGCTGCAACTCGACGCGGCCCTGCTGGCGTCGGTCGGGGCGCGCAAGGCGCCGGGCTCGCGCGTCGCCGGCTGCGCCAACGTGCTCATCTTCCCCGACCTCAACGCCGGGAACATCGGTTACAAGCTCGCCGAGCGCCTGGGCGGCGCCCAGGCGATCGGTCCGCTGCTGCAGGGCCTCGCCCGCCCGGCGAACGACCTTTCCCGCGGCTGTTCGGCGCGCGACGTGGTCGAGACCGCCTGCCTGTCGCTCCTGCAGGCTTCGCTCGTGGCCGGGAGCCGGCGTTGAGGGCGTTGGTCGTCGGCGGCGGCGCCCGCGAGCACGCGCTCGCATGGAAGCTGTCTCAGGCCTCCGGGATCGACGAGATCTACGCCGCCCCCGGGAACCCGGGGATGGCCGGCATCGCCACCTGCGTCCCGATCGCGGCGGATGCCACGGTCGAGCTGGCGGAGTTCGCGTCCTCGCTCAAGATCGACCTCACGATCGTCGGGCCGGAGCTGCCGCTCGTCCTCGGCATCGCCGACGAGTTCGCCCGCCGCGGCCTGGTGCTCGTCGGCCCGTCGCGAGTGGCGGCGGAACTCGAGGGCAGCAAGGTCTTCACCAAGGAGTTCTGCCTGCGCCACGGGATCCCGACGCCGCGCGCGCGCGTCGTCTCCGACCGCGGCCAGGCGGCGGCGGCGGTAAAGGAGATCGGCATCCCCGTCGTGTTCAAGGCCGACGGGCTGGCGGCCGGCAAGGGCGTCCTGGTGTGCCGCAACCGGGACGAGGTCGAAACCGCGATGGTCCGCTACTTCGAGGAACGCGCGTTCGGCGCCGCCGGCGATCGCGTCCTCGTCGAGGAGTGCCTTGACGGTGAGGAAGTCTCCTTCATGGTGCTCACCGACGGGACGAGCGTACTGCCGCTCGCGTCGGCGCGCGACTACAAGCGCGTCGGTGACGGCGACGAAGGGCCGAACACCGGCGGCATGGGCGCGGTCTCGCCGGTTCCCCTCGAGCCCGCCCTCGCGACCGCGATCCTGCGCGAGATCGTCTATCCCACGGTGACCGGGATGGCCGCGGAGGGCCGGCCCTACCGGGGTGTGTTGTACGCGGGCGTGATGGCGACGGCGGGCGGCCCGCAGTTGCTCGAGTTCAACTGCCGGCTGGGCGACCCCGAGACGCAGGTCGTGATTCCCCGGCTCGAGGACGACCTGGCGCAGCTGCTGCGAGCCGCGGCGGCGGGAGAGCTCGGCGCGCAGAGGGCGGCATGGAAGCGCGAGGCTGCGGCGTGCGTGGTGCTGGCGGCGGCCGGGTATCCGGGGTCGTCCCGTCGCGGCGAGCCGATCGGCGGGCTCGGCGACGCCCTGGCGCAGCCGGGCGTGCTGGTGTTCAACGGCGGCACGGCGCTTCAGGAAGGGCGGCTCGTCACCGCGGGCGGCCGCGTGCTTTCGATCGTCGGTCGCGGTGCGACGGTGTCCGAGGCCGTGGCCGCCGCCTACGAGGCGGCCGCCAAGGTGCAGTTCGAAGGGGTGCACTACCGCCGCGATATCGGCAGGGGGCTCGCGTGACCGAACCGGTGATGATCCTGCTGGGGTCCAAGAACGACTGGGACGTGCTGCGCGAAGCCGGAGCCGAGCTCGACCGCCTCGGCGTGCGCTGGCGCGCCCACGTGGCCTCGGCCCACCGTTCCCTCGCCCGGACCCTCGAGCTGGTGAGTCGGGGCGAGGCGGACGGGGTGCGGGTCTTCATCTGCGGCGCCGGCATGGCGGCCCACCTGGCGGGGGTTACCGCGGGTGTCACGGTGCGACCGGTGATCGGCGTGCCGCTGCCCGGCGGCGTCGCGGGCGGGCTCGACGCGCTGCTTGCCACCGTCCAGATGCCGGGCGGCGTCCCGGTCGCCACCGTGGCGGTGGGGAAAGCGGGCGCCCGCAACGCGGCGGTGCTGGCCGCCCAGATTCTGGCGCTGTCCGACCCGGAGCTCGAGGCCCGCGTGCGGCGAGCCAGGGCCGACCAGGCGGCCGCGGTCGCCGCGGCCGACGCGGAACTGGCCGGCGGGGGGAGTCAACGATGAGCTGCTCGGAGTGCTGCGGCGAAGCCCGTCCGCGGCCGGAGTTCGTTCGCATCACCTTCTCGCCCGACCTCCCGGGTCAGGCGTGCACGTTCAAGGACGGCGTCGAGCTGGAGCTCGGGGCGCAGTACGTCGTCGCGAGCGCAGATGGCGAGCGGGTGGGCCGTTTCGTCGCGCACGAGATCCCGGTGTTGCGTCCGTGCGGCGCGCGGATCGCAGGGAACATCGTCCGCAAGGCCGCCCCGGGAGAGGTTGCGCGCGGCGAGGAGCTCGCGCTGGTGGCGCGCGACGCACTCCGCTTCTGCCGCGAACGGGCGCGCGAGCTGAACCTGCCGATGCGCCCGGTGACCGCGCTCGTGCCGCTCGACCGCGACACCGTTGTGATCACGTTCGCCGCCGAGGAGCGGGTGGACTTCCGGGAGCTGCTGCGCGACCTCGGCCGGCGCACCCGGCGGCGCGTCGAGCTGCGGCAGATCGGCGTCCGCGACCAGGCCAAGTCGAGCGGCGGCTGGGGGCCGTGCGGGCGCACGCTGTGCTGCACGACGTTCATGGCCCGTTTCAACTCGGTGACGATCCGAATGGCCAAGGCGCAGCGGTTGTCGCTCAACCCCAGCCGGATCTCGGGGATGTGCGGGCGCCTGATGTGTTGCCTCGCCCACGAGGCGGGCGAGGCCGGGCCGGGTAAGCGGACGGGGCCGGCCTCCTAAACCTTCCGCACCGGCGGTCCGTATCCTTTCCAGCAGTCTTGCGGGGTGGTATACTGCGTATCAGTCAGAACGACGGGAATGAAATGAAGGAATTCGAGCGCACGGGGGACGAGGCCCTGACCAGCCGTCGGCTCATTCGGCCATCCATTTCGGAGGTGGGTGATCGTACGCCGATGCGGGGCATGGTCCACCGCAAACAGGCGCCGCCGGACCAGACCAACGCCGAGAACTATTACTTCATCAAGCAGATGCAGAACAAGACGGCGATGGTCGTGATGCTTGACGACGGCACCGAGCTGCACGGCTGGGTGGAGTGGTACGACCGCAGCTGCATCAAGCTCAACCGGACCGAGGGGCCCAACCTGATGATCTACAAGCACGCGATCCGGTACATGTTCAAGGAAGAGGAGCTCCGGCAGCGCCGCCGCCGGCCACCGCGGGAGTGACCGCCGTCACCGACCGCAGCCGGCCCGAACCAATTCACCTGGCCTGATCGCAATTCAACGTCCGCAGTAACGGCACGAGCGCCACTGCGTGGACTCTTGCTTGCCGGTGCCGCGGGTAGCCGGATGGCCACCCGCGGCACCGGCGGATCAACGACACCCCCCGCCCCCATGTCGAAGGTCCTGCTGCAGGCCGAGAGTCATGCCAACGCCAGGCGTTTCCGGCAGGACCTCCGCTTGGTGGGGGGGGGTGGCCAAGACCGCCCAGGGGGCGGAGGCCGATGGCGCCGGAGCGTGCGGGTCCCGAGCGGGCGTCCCGCGGTGGGGTGTCGATGGCTCCAACCGAGGGTCTCTCCGAGGGAGGAGAACAGCGAGGGGCCCCACCGCGGGACGCCCTGCTCGGTCGCACGCGGAGGCGGGTCGGAGGGCGGCGCTCGATGCGCCGCCCGAGCGACATCGGTCTCCGCCCGCGGGGCAAAACAGAACTGGCCTCACGCAGTGAAGAAGACAAAACAGGCGGCCCGCGGGACAGGCAAGGCGAGAGGGCGTCAACTCAGCCGGTCGTCATGCGGCTTGGCGGCAGGTTTTCCGCTGCCCGGAACCGATGGCCAGGATCCGGCGGCGTTATGCGGGTTCGCGTTGGAGGAGGGCTTCGACCCGGGAGCAGACGACGTCGAGGGCGACCGAGTTGAAGCCGCCTTCGGGGATGATCAGATCGGCCCAGCGCTTGGAGGCCTCGACGAACTCGAGGTGCATCGGGCGGACGGTCTCCAGGTATTGGGTGATCACCATCTCCACCGTGCGCCCGCGCTCGATGAGGTCCCGGCGCAACCTGCGGATGAAGCGCAAGTCCGCGTCGGTATCGACGAAGATCTTGACGTCGAACAGCGTGCGGAGCGCCGGCTCGGTGAAGATCAGGATCCCCTCGACCAGCACCACGCCGCGCGGTGCCACCGTGCGGGTCTCGCCCGTGCGCACGTGGCGGGTGAAGTCGTAGATCGGCACCGCCACCGGCCGGTGATCCTTGAGCATGCGGACGTGCTCGGCGAGGAGTTCGGTCTCGAGCGCGTCGGGGTGATCGAAGTTGTGGTGGACGAGCGTCGCGCGGTCGGCGCCGGTAAGGTCGCGGTAGTAGCTGTCGTGCTGGAGGTACGCGATCCTGTCGGCGCCGATGCGGGCGACGATCGCTTCCGCCACCGTGGTCTTGCCCGAGCCGGTGCCGCCGGCCACCCCGATCACCACCACGTCGCTCATGTCACCATCCCGGTCTGCACGCCGGCGCCGCGCCGCAACCCCGCCAAGCGGGCGTCATCATACCTTGCACCGCGCCGCGCCGAAACGGAAGATCACGGGCACCCCTGTACCGCGAGCGCGATCAACGGGCCGCGCCGGGGCTTTCGGGCCGGACCGTGGTCTTCGTGGTTGTGGCGTAACGGCTGCTGCCGAGGTAGAGCAGAGGGCTCGTCGCCTCGACGCGGAGCACGCCGTCGGCGTCGAACGCCCCGGCGGCGGCGTGCAGGCGCTGGACCTCGCCGACGACGAGCGTCTGGTCGCCGAGGTGGTGGCGCTCGACGAGCAGGCACTCCGCGGCCACGTAGGCGATCGCCAGGCTCGGGGTCGCGATGGCTTCGCCCGCCTCGAGCTCGAGCGCCAGCGCCTTGACCTTGTCGGTCTCGCGTCCGGAGAGCGTCCCGAGCGCGCTGGCGAGCCCAGCGTGCTCCTCGGTGAGGAAGTTGATCGTGAACTCGCCGGTCTTGAGGACGAGCTGGTGGGTGTGCGTGGCCGGGGACAGGCAGATCCCGAACAGCGGC
>NCBR01000232.1 GCA_002279285.1 Acidobacteria bacterium 37-71-11 | reverse complement strand
GACGGTGTTCGTCACCACGCATTCGATGGACGAGGCGGAGCGCTGCCACCGCGTCGCCCTCATGCACGCCGGCAGGTTGCTCGCGCTCGACGGGGTCTCGGCGCTCAAGCGCATCTTTCCCCCAGGGACCGTCGTCGAGGTGGCCTGCTCGAGGCCCGCCCAGGCGGTCGCCGCCATCGAGCGGCTTCCTGGGATCGAGGAGGTCGCACTCTTCGGCGAGCGGCTCCGCGTCGTGCTCGCCTCGGCGGCGGCGAGCGCCGGCCTTGCCGCGCGCGTCCGCGAGGCGGGCTGCGCGGACGCGGTCATCGCGCCGGCGGAGCCGTCGCTCGAGGACGTGTTCATTCATGTGATCGCCGAGGCGGAAGGCGCAGCCGCGCGATGATCCGCCGCACCCTCGCGATCGCCGTGAAGGAGCTGCTCCAGCTCAGGCGCGACCCGCGCACGGCGCTGACCCTGCTCGCCATGCCTCTCCTCTTGCTCTTCATCTACGGGTACGCGCTTTCCTTCGACGTCCAGCACATCCGCCTGGCGATCGTCGACGAGGACGGCAGCCGCGCGTCGAGGGACGTGGCCGAGGCGTTCTTGCGCAGCGGGTACTTCGACCTCGTAGCGCACAGCGGGGACGTGCGGGTGCTCGACGCACTCTTCGACTCCGGCGATGCGCAGGCCGCCCTGGTCGTCCCGGCCAGGTACGGGGACGACCTCGCGGCCCGCCGGCCGGCGAAGCTGCAGTTCGTGCTCGACGGCTCGGACTCCCAGACCGCGAACACCATCCTCGGCTACGCGCGCCAGACCGTGGCCTCGATCTCGCCGATCGTGCGCAGCGGCGCCCGCGAGGGCGCGGTCGCCGGCGTCCCGCTCGTCTGGTACAACCCCGACCTGACCTCCGCGCGCTTCCTCGTCCCCGGTTTGCTCGCGTTCATCATGATGGTCACCGCCGTGATCGCCACCGCCCTCGCCGTCGTGCGCGAGAAGGAACGCGGCACGATGGAATCGCTGCGGGCGACGCCGCTGGTCGCCATCGAGCTCCTCGCGGGCAAGACCCTCCCCTACCTGGTCGTCTCGTTCGCGGCGGCCTCCGGCTCGCTACTGCTCGCCCACCTGCTGTTCGCCGTCCCGGTCCGGGGATCCCTGTTCTGGCTCGCGTTCGTGATGCTCGTCTTCCTGGCGGTCAGCCTCAGCTGGGGGATCCTCATCTCGACCCTGGCCGACACGCAGCAGGTGGCGTTCCAGCTCGGGCTGCTCTCCTCGATGCTGCCGACGCTGCTGCTCTCCGGCTTCATCTTCCCCATCTCCTCGATGCCGGCGGCGCTGCGGCTGGTCACGCACATGGTGCCGGCGCGCTACTTCCTGGTGGCGCTGCGCGAGATCCTGCTCAAGGGCGCCGGCCCCGAGGTCTGGTGGAACCAGGTCGTCGGCCTCCTCGTCTACGGCGCGGTCGTGCTCGGCCTGGCAACGTTCCGCACGGTCAGGAGCCTGTGATGGAGAGACGTGGTCCGTGGCCGGCGGTCCGTGGTCCGAAGGAGCCCGGCCGCGGCGGAGGCGGGATCAGGGCCACTTTCCGGACGCTGGGGAACATCCTCGTGAAGGAGTTGCTGCAGCTCAGGCGGGACCCGAAGATCCTCCCAATCCTGTTCATCGCGCCGGTGATGCAGCTCATCATCCTGGGGTACGCCGCCACGACCGACGTCCGCCGGGTCGAACTCGCGGTGTGCGACCTCGACCGCACGGCGGAGAGTCGCATGCTGGTCGACAGCTTCACGAGGTCCACGTACTTCAAGGTCACGCGGGTGGTCGACTCGCAGCCCGGCCTCGACCCGCTCCTCGAATCGGGCGCGGCGCGGGTCGCGCTCACGATCCCGGCCGGGTTCGCCGCCGAGCGCGCGGCCGGGCGGCCGAGCCATGTCCAGCTCCTGGCCGACGGCTCGGACGCGATGACCGGCACGCTCGGGCTCGCCTACGCCACCGGTGTGCTGCAGGACGCGTCGGCCGGCGCCGGCGTCCGCCCCCTCGTCGACCTGCAACCCGTCGTCCTCTACAACCCCGACCTCGTCAGTCGCGACTACATGGTCCCCGCCACGCTCTCGATGATCATCATGGTGATGACGATGATGCTGACGGCGATGGCGCTGGTGCGGGAGACCGAGTTGGGCACGATGGAGCAGCTGCTCGTCACGCCCCTGGCGCCCGGCCACCTCATCGTCGGCAAGCTGATCCCGTTCGCCCTCGTCGGCCTGGTCGAGGTGCTCACCGCGCTGCCGGTGGTCCTGTTCGTGTTCAGGGTGCCGCTGCGCGGCTCGTTCTTCACGCTGCTCGCGCTGACGCTGCCGTTCATGCTCTGCACGCTCGGCCTCGGCCTCTTCATCTCGACCCTGGCGCAGACCCAGCAGCAGGCGATGATGCTGACGGCGTTCGTCTTCATCCTCCCCCAGATGCTCCTCTCCGGCTTCGCGTTCCCGATCCAGAACATGCC
This sequence comes from Acidobacteria bacterium 37-71-11, assembly GCA_002279285.1. Lineage (GTDB taxonomy): Bacteria > Acidobacteriota > Thermoanaerobaculia > Thermoanaerobaculales > Thermoanaerobaculaceae > RBG-13-68-16. The sequence goes on along the minus strand of NCBR01000232.1, from coordinate 4,214 downwards.
TCGGATCTTCCAGCTCGTCACCTACCTCATCCCCCTCCGCTACTACCTCGTGATCCTGCGCGGCGTCTTCCTCAAGGGCATCGGCTTCGCCGTGCTGTGGCCCGAGGGGCTCATCCTCCTGGCGATGGGCGTGGCGATCCTCGGCCTCGCCCGCCTGCGCTTCCGCCGGCGGCTCGGATGACGGCCGCACGCGGTCGTTCTTCCGAATTGGGGGATAATCGCGCTCGTCATGATCCGGATCGGAGGTCACGGTGACGGTCGTTCTCGCGGGTGACGTCGGCGGGACCAAGACGCTCCTCGCCCTCGCGGAACTCGACGGGACGAGCGTGAAGCTCCTCGAGGAGGAGCGTTTCCCGAGCCCCGAGTACCCGGGCCTCGCGGAGATCGTGGCCGAGTTCCTGGCGCGGGTGCAAACGACGGTCGCCGCGGCCTGCTTCGGCGTCCCAGGCGCCGTGCTCGACGGCTCCTGCACGACGCCGAACCTGCCCTGGGTCCTGACGGAGCGCGAGCTGGCCGCGGCCACCGGGGTTCCCGCCGTGCGCCTGATCAACGATTTCGCGGCGGCTGCGGTCGGGGTGCTGGCGACGCCGCCCGCGAGCCTCGCGACCCTGCAGCAGGGGGCGCCGGCGGCGCACGGGACCATGGCGGTGCTCGGCGCCGGCACGGGCCTCGGCCAGGCGCTGCTGCTCTGGGACGGGCGGCGGTACCGCGTCCACCCGACCGAGGGCGGGCACGGCGGCTTCGCGCCCGAGGGCGCGCTGCAGCGCGAGCTGCTCGCGTACCTCGAAGCGAGCTTCAACCCGGTCTCGGTGGAGCGGGTCGTGTCGGGGCCAGGTCTGGCGCGCGTCTACCGCTTCCTCGTCGAGCGCGGGGCGCCGACGGCCCCCGAGGTCGCCCGCAGCGTGGAGCAGGAAGACCCCGGCGCCGTCATCGCCGGGCACGCGCTCGCTCACACCGACCCCGCCTGCGAGCAGGCCCTCGACCTCTTCGCCGCGGCGTTCGGCGCCGAGGCCGGCAACCTCGCCCTGCGCTCGCTCGCGACCGGAGGCGTCTACGTGGCGGGCGGGATCGCCCCCAAGATCCTGCCGAAGCTGCAGGACGGGACGTTCCTGGAGGCGTTCAGGCGCAAGGGGCGGATGGGCGACCTCATGCGGACGATCCCGCTGGTGGTGGTGCTCGAGGAGAGGACCGGGCTGCTCGGCGCCGCGCTCGAAGCCGCTGGGGTCGGGGACCCGTCCCTGACCTGACGGCGAGGCCGCATACACAACTCAGACAAATGACGGTACACTTCACCCGGTCGTATTGGGGGAGGCACCGCTGTGACCGGACAACACACCCGACCGTCCCTGTATCGAAACCCGCTGAGTTACTTCGGCGGGCTCGTGGCGATCGGCAGCGCGCTGCTGATCGTCTTTTCGCTCGTGCTGACGTTCGCCATGAAGCAGGGCAGCCCGTACTTCGGCATCGTGACCTACCTGGTGTTTCCCGCGTTCCTGGCGCTCGGGGGCCTGATCTTCCTCCTCGGCATGCACCGCGAGAGCCTGCGCCGCAGGCGCCTCGGCGCCGGCGCGCCGCCGCCCTACCCTTCGGTGGACCTCAACGACCCCGCGCAGCGCAAGCGCTTTGCCTATCTCGCGTTCGTGTCGTACCACGCCTTCATCTTCACCGAATCGGTCACGTTTTGCGGCCGCGTCTGCCACACCGTGATGGAGCCGGAGTACACGGCCTACCTCGCCTCGCCGCACGCCCGCGTCCGCTGCGTGGATTGCCACGTCGGCGCCGGCGCGTCGTGGTACGTCAAGTCGAAGCTCTCGGGCGCCCGCCAGGTGCTCGCGGTCATCTTCCACACCTACCCCACCCCGATCCCCGTCCCGGTCAAGAACCTGCGGCCGGCGCGCGAGACCTGCGAGGAGTGCCACTGGCCGCAGAAGTTCTACGGCGCGCAGCTCATCCAGAACCCCCACTTCCGCTACGACGAGGCGAACACCGCCGAGCAGGTGTCGCTGCTGGTGAAGACCGGCGGCGGCAGCGCGAAGCTCGGCCAGAACGCCGGCATCCACTGGCACATGATCATCGAGAACAAGGTCGAGTACGTCGCGCTCGACGAGCAGCTCCAGGACATCCCGTGGGTCGAGGCGACCGGGCCCGACGGCAAGCGCCGCGAGTACATGAGCACCGACGCCAAGCTCTCCCCCGAGCAGCTCGCGAAGATGAAGCGGCACGTCATGGACTGCATGGACTGCCACAACCGGCCGACCCACATCTTCCAGGCGCCGGACGGGGCGGTCGACCGCGCCCTGGCGTCCGGCCAGATCCCCCGCAACCTGCCGTGGTTCAAGAAGGTGGCCGTGGACGCGCTGGTCCGCCCCTACCCGACCCGCGCGGCCGCCGACGCGGGGCTGCGGGCCGAGATCCTCGGCTACTACGAGAAGAACTACCCGGCGGTGAGCAGCGGGCGCAAGGGCGACCTCGAGTCCGCGGTGCAACACGTCGTCGACATCTACGACCGCAGCGTCTTCCCGGCGATGAAGGTGAACTGGACCACGTACGCCTCCAACATCGGCCACCGCAACTGGCCCGGCTGCTTCCGCTGCCACGACGGCAAGCACGTCACCGCCGACGGCAAGGTGCTGACCCGGAATTGCACGGCGTGCCATACGATGCCGCAGCGCGGGCCGCTCATGCCGATCGGCACCTCGCTCCCAGCCAGCACCGAGAGTTGGCACCCCTGGGAGCTCAAGGGCAAGCACGCGGTGATCCTCTGCAACCGCTGCCACGCCGCCGGTTTCCGGGCGCCGTCCGGCTGCGCCGAGTGCCACAAGCTCGACACCAAGGCGCCGATGATGGATGGGGGCTGCGACAGCTGCCACGCCAAGGAGCAGGAGGTCAAGCCGCTCAACGACTGCAAGGGGTGCCACGACACGCTCCCCGGCCTGCACAACAAGGGGGGCCACCCCGACGCCGCGTGCACCGACTGCCACAAGCCGCACGTCTGGAAGGTGACCGGCCGCGACACCTGTCTGGCGTGTCACGACGACAAGGCCAACCACCACAAGGACGGCGGCGCGTGCGCCTCGTGCCACGACTTCAAGACGGACTCGGGCGGCAGCGCACCGGCCAAACCGGCAACCGCGGCGGCGCATGGGGCGTGAGGCCCGGCGCGTTCCCGGCGACCACCAAGACGCGGGATGGACGCGCGCCGAAAGGAAGACCCTTGCAGGGCTGAACAGCCCGGTCGCGATCCAGGCCTTTCTCGACGGCGTCGAGTACGGCGCCGACCCGTTCTACCGTTCGCCCCGCAGCATCCTCCGCGACGGCCGCGCCCAGTGCTTCGACGGCGCGGTGTTCGCGGCGGCTGCGCTGCGCCGCCTCGGGGACCGGCCGAGGATCCTGGACATGCGCGCGGTCAACGACGACGACCACGTGGTCGCCGTCTTCCGGCGCGGCGCCGGCATCGGCGCGGTCGCCAAGTCGAACTTCGTCGGCCTGCGCTTCCGCGAGCCGATCTTCCGCACCGTCCGCGAGCTGGTGCTCTCGTACTTCGAGGACTTCTACAACGTGGCGCGCGAGAAGACGCTGCGCGCGTATTCCGTACCGCTCGACCTCGCCGCGTTCGATCACCTCGCCTGGGAGACGAAAGACGCGGCGCTCGAGGTCATCGCGGCCCGCCTCGACTCGGCCCGCCACGTCCAAGTGCTCACGCCGGAGCAGGCGGCGCGCCTGACGCCGGTGGACGAGAGACGCTACGTCAGCGGGTTGCTCGGCTCCAACCCCGACGGCCTGTACAAGCCGAAGGTGTAGGCCTCGTTTATCGCCCGGGGAGCTGGAAGGTGCCGTCGAGGCGCGCGATCATCTCGTTGAGCCTCCGGTCCAGGTCTTCGATCGCGAACGCGAACTCGGCGTCCGAGAACTCGCCGCGCTCGCGCCGGGCCTCGAGCAGCGCCTTCTGGTTCTCATACCAGCGGTCGGCGTCGAAGTTGTAGGTCACGGCGATTTCAGAGTCCTGCCAGCAGCTCCCTCGCCTTCGCGACCGCGTCGGCGAGCGACACCGGGATCTTCGTCCGGTCGCGACGCAGCGAGAGTTCGGCCTGGCCCTGCTCGACCCCCTTCTTGCCGACGACGACCCGCACCGGGAACCCGATCAGGTCGGCGTCGTTGAACTTGACCCCCGGCCGCTCGTCGCGGTCGTCGTAGAAGACCTCCACGCCCGCCGC
>NCBR01000231.1 GCA_002279285.1 Acidobacteria bacterium 37-71-11 | reverse complement strand
GGCACCTTGGCCGAGAGCATGATCTTGAACCCCGAATCGACGATCTCCCACCCCATCACCCGTTCGGTGTCCGGATAGAACACGGAGCCGGTCGCGACCACGGCCGGGGCGAGAAGATCGGCCGCGGCCTCCCGGGCGCCGCCCGCCAGCACGACGGCCGCCGCGCCGTCGCCGAACAGCCCCGACGAGATGATGTTGGGGATCGAAACGTCTTCGCGCTGGAGCGTGAGCGAGCACAGCTCCACCGCGAGCACCACCGCGACCTGGTCGGGCCACGCCCGGAGGTAGTCCGCGGCGCGCGCGAGCCCGGCGGCGCCGCCGGCGCAGCCGAGGCCGAACAGCGGCGAGCGCCGCACGCCGGGGGCAAGGCCGAGCCGGTTGACGAGACGGGCATCGATGCTGGGCGTGGCGATCCCCGTCGTGCTGACGAAGAAGAGGTGGCCGACGTCGGCGGGCGCGAGGCCGGCGCGGCGGAGCGCTTCGCGGACGGCTGTCTCGCCGAGGTCCACGGCCGCCGTTGTCCACGCATCGTTGCGCCGGGCGAACGACGTCAGCTCGGAGTACGCCGCGAGCGGCAGCGCCAGGTGGCGCCCCGAGACCTGCACCGCGCGGTGCAGCTCCTCGAGCCTCTCGACGTTGAAGTGCGCCCCGGCCCAGGCGTCGCGGAACGCGGCGATCAGGGTCTACTGGTCGACGTAGTGCTCGGGCAGCGCGCGGCCGACGGCGCGGATGCGGGGGTGGGGCGAGGCGGCAGCCGCCTTGCCGCGTCTGGCTTTCCCCGGCGTCGCTCGCATGGATGAAACCTTACCACCCACTCGGCCGCGCCCAGACCGTGCCAGGAGAGCTTCTCCGGGGCGCATCATCGGAGGTGGGCGCGAACCCGGGCGAGCTCCTTCCGCGCGATCGCACGGTAGTGGTCGTCAGTGACCCAGCCGGTGGGTAGCGCCAGAGCCCGGTCGAACTGGGCCTTCGCCTCGGCCCAGCGGCCGGCCGCTTCCAGCGTGATCCCGAGCTCGACATGGTGGGCGATAAAGTCGGGGTGAAGCTCGACTGCGCGCTCGAGGTCGGTGACGGAAGCCGCCAGCGACGCCGGCGGGAGCTTGCCGTACAGCAGCCGGGCGAACCCCCGCAAGAGCCATCCGAGCCCGGCTACTTCGCGGTTCCAGATCCCCAGCACGTGCAGGGCGAAGTCGTCGTCCGGGTTGAGTTGGAGCGCGCGGTCGGCCTCGGCCTTGACCTCCTTGCCGAGCTGCACCTTGCGCTTGCCCCCCTCGAACAAGGCCAGCTTGCCGAGTGCGGCGGCGAGCATGTCGTGACCCATCGGGTCGCCGGGCCGGAGCCGGACCGCATCGCGCGCGAGCGCCGCGGCCTCGACGCAGAGCCGCTTTTGCTTGGCGGGGTCGTGCGAGAGGGTGGCTTCGTCGACGAGCGCACGGGCCAGCTTCCCCGCGGCCTCGGAGCTTTCCGGCGCGGCGGCGTGAGCGGTGCGGTAGGCGGCCAGCGTCGCCGCCAGGTCGAACCTGGCCGCGGCGGCGTCGCCCGCCGCCAGCGCCTCGGCGGCGCCGTTCGCCGCCGCGGCGCCACCCGTGCGCGCCAGCACGAGCACGACGGCGGCGACGATGGTCGCGAGGCGTCTCATCGACTGCCCTCCTCCCCGCCAGTGTACGGCCGGGCCAAATGCGCCCGCCCACGCGCCGCGATCCCGGGCTACAATGTGCCAGCAGGTTCCTCAGGGAGGCGCAGATGGCACGCTGGCGCGAAATCGGGAGCAGCAACATCGGGTGCATCTTCAGCTTCGTGCTCCTGCTGTTCGTCGTCTTCGTCGGGATCAGGGTCGTCCCGACCCGCATCGCCGTGGCGGAGCTGCAGGACTTCTGCGAACGGCAGGCGGAGAGGGCCTCGCTTCCGCACTACAGCGACGAGGATATCGCCGCGTCGATCCTCGAGAAGGCGAAGGAGAACGACCTGCCGGTCAAGAAGGAGGACATCAAGGTCTGGCGCGACGCCGGGTTCGTGAAGATCCTCGTCAAGTACCACGTGGTGTTCGATATCGGCGTATACAAGTACGACTGGCCGGTCGAGCACAAGGTCGAGCGCATTCTGTTCTAGGATCGTCGGGGCCGATCGGCCCCACGTGCCAGCCCCTCAGAACGAGTCGCAACGTAGGGGTCGTGGGCGCGAGAAGGACACTCGCATGAAGCGACAACTGTTCGCGACGAAACCGCTGGCGATGCTGCTCGAGGAGCTGAAGGGGGAGAACCGGCTGCGCCGGATTCTCGGGCCGATCCAGCTCACCAGCCTGGGCGTGGGCGCAATCATCGGCACCGGGATCTTCGTGCTCACCGGCAAGGCCGCCCACGACAACACCGGGCCGGCGCTCATCCTCTCGTTCGTGGTGTCGGGGATCGCCTGCGTGTTCGCGGCGCTGTGCTACGCGGAGTTCGCCTCGATGGTGCCGGTGGCGGGCTCGGCGTACACCTACGCCTACGCGACCATGGGCGAGCTGTTCGCCTGGATCATCGGCTGGGACCTCGTCCTCGAGTACACCGTGGTGTCGGCTACCGTGGCGCACGGGTGGTCGGCGTACTTCCAGGACTTCATAGGCATCTTCGGCTTCCACGTCCCGCACGCCCTGACGAGAGCGCCGTTCGACTACGACCCCGGACTCGGGCGCATCGTGTCCACCGGCACGACGCTCGACCTGCCGGCGATCCTGATCACCATCCTGATCTGCGCCGTCCTGGTCAAGGGGATCCGCGAGAGCGCCTCGTTCAACACCGGAATGGTGGCGGTCAAGCTGGTCATCGTCTTCTTCGTCATCGTCGTCGGCGCGTTCTACGTCAACCCCGCCAACTGGCACCCGTTCGCGCCGTTCGGCTACACCGGCCTCTCGATCTTCGGCAAGACCGTGCTCGGGCAGTCGGACGCCGGCGGCCAGCCCCTCGGGATGCTCGCGGGCGCCGCGATCATCTTCTTCGCGTACATCGGCTTCGACTCGGTCTCCACGCACGCCGAGGAGGCCAAGCGGCCGCACCGCGACGTGCCGATCGCCATCATCTCGTCGCTGGTGATCTGCACCGTGCTGTACATCGCCGTGTCGGCCGTGCTCACCGGCATGGTCCGCTACGACAAGATCGACATCAACGCCCCGGTCTCCGACGCGTTCAGGCAGGTTGGCCTCCCCTGGGCGCAGGGGATCGTCTCGCTGGGCGCGCTCACCGGCATCACCTCGGTGCTCCTCGTGATGATGCTCTCACAGCCGCGGGTGCTGCTCGCGATCGCGCGCGACGGCCTGCTGCCGCCGAGCATCTTCGGCGCCATCCACCCGAAGTTCCGCACGCCGTGGAAGTCCACGATCCTGACCGGCATCGTCGTCGCGGTCCTGGGCGCGTTCCTGCCGCTGCGCATCCTCGCCGAGCTCACCAACATCGGCACCCTGCTGGCGTTCGTCATGGTGTGCATTTCGGTGCTCATCATGCGGTTCACGAACCCCAACGCCGAGCGGCCGTTCCGCGCGCCGTTCGGACTCGTCGTGCCGATCCTGGGGATCTCGTTCTGTCTCCTCCTGATGTTCTCGCTGCCGGGACAGAACTGGCTGCGCCTGTTCGTCTGGCTCCTCATCGGCTTCGTCATCTACTTCGGCTACGGGCGCCGCCACAGCGTGCTCGCGAAGCTGAACGCCGCGCAGGACGCCGGCGGCGAGGCGGCGCGCTAGCGACGCGACCGCCGCCCGGGGCTTTCTCTTCACTGCGTGAGGCCTGTTTTGTTTTGCCCCGCGGGCTGCGGCCGCGGTCGCTCGGGCGGCGCGTCGAGCGCCGCCCTCCGACCCGCCTGCGCGTGCGACCGAGCTGGCCAGATCGGCGGGCGGACCCTCGCCGTTCCCCTCCCTCGGATGAAACGCTCGGTCGGGGCCGGCGTTTCCACCCGCCGCTCTGGCCGCTCGGGACCCGCACGCTCCGGCGAAATCGGCCTTCGCCCGCTGGGCGGTCTTGGCCACCCTCCCCCCCGGAGAGTTGAGTTCCTGCTGTACTGGTTCCGCTTCGCCAGACCTCTCGGCTTCAGCACGACCTCCGAGTTGTGGGTGGGGGGCCTTCCATCCGCCCCTCGGGTGAAGCGGCTATTGCTCCGGAGGCCGCGGGGTCCCCAGCGCGCGCATCGCCGCCGGGAGACGCTGGTCCTGAGCGTAGCGAAGGAAACAGCGAGGGACCCGGCGGCGAGGCGCGCGGCTGGGTCGCGGCCG
>NCBR01000400.1 GCA_002279285.1 Acidobacteria bacterium 37-71-11 | reverse complement strand
CGACGGCGAGATCGTCAGCCTGAACCGGTTCGGCGCCTCGGCGCCCGGCCCCGAGGTCATGGCCCACCTCGGCTACAGCGTCGCGGCCGTGACCGCTCGCGTCACCGCCGCCCTCGCCGCCCGCCGCTGGTCGCCGCTCGAGACGAGCGTGCCGGAGGCGTTGCGCCCCGCGACCGAGGACGCCCGCGAGCGCCTGCGCGGCGCTCGCGCCGCCGAACGCCTCGTCGCCCGCGACAGCTCCTTGTGGGGGGACGCCGCGGCCGCGAGCGCCGCCCGCCGCCTGGGGTGGCTCGACCTCCCCGACCGCTCCCGCCGCGAGCTGCCGGAGTTGGAGCGCCTCGCCGCCGCCCTCGCCGCCGACGGCGCGCGCACCCTCGTCCTGCTCGGCATGGGCGGCTCGAGCCTCGCGCCCGAAGTGCTGCGGGCGACGTTCGGCACGCCGGCGGGCCGCGACCTGGTCGCGCTCGACACCACCGACCCCGACCGCGTCGGCGAGGCGCTGCGCGCGCTCGAACCGGCCTCCGTCGCGGTCTTGGCGATCAGCAAGTCGGGCGCCACCGCGGAGACTTCGGCGCTGCTCGAGATCATGTGGGAGGGGGTCCACGCCGCACTGGCGGAACGGGCCGGCGGCCGCTTCGTTGCGATCACGGAGCCCGGCACGCCGCTCGCGCGCCTGGCCCGCGAGCGGGGGTTTCGCGCCGTGCTCGACCACCCTGTGGACGTCGGCGGGCGCTACTCGGCGCTCTCGCCGGTGGGCATCTTCCCGGCGGTGTGGCTCGGGGCGCCCGCCCAGGACCTCCTGGCCGCCGGGGAGCGTGCTCTCGCGCGCCTCGGCGACGGCCACCCCGCCGTGGAGCTGGCGGTCCTCCTGGCGGCCGCCGCCACGCACGGTTGGGCCAAGCTCGCCTGGGCCGCGTCGCCGGCGCTCGCGCCGCTCGGCGCCTGGGCCGAGCAGCTCGTCGCCGAGAGCACCGGCAAGGACGGGCGCGGGATCCTGCCCGTCGTGCTCGACCGCCCGCCGGCGGCGGGAGAGGCGTGGCCGGGAACCGTCTTCCTCTCGCCCCGGCTCGCCGGCGAGGACACGACGGCGCTCGAC
>NCBR01000230.1 GCA_002279285.1 Acidobacteria bacterium 37-71-11 | reverse complement strand
CGCGGTGCGGGCGCTCAAGCTCGCCGAGGCGGGCGACGAGGTCGTGGTCCGCCTGCAGGAGCTGTCCGGCGCGCCGGTCGACGGCGTGCACCTCTCGTTCGCGCGGCCGGTGGTTGGCGTGCGCGAGCTCGACGGCGCCGAGGAGCCGATCGCCGAGCACGGCGGCGGCGCGGTCCTGCCGGCGGCCCCGCCTCGCCTCGCGCTCGAGGGCGGCAAAGTCGTGCTCGACTTCCTCCCCTACCGCCCGCGCACGCTCGCACTGCGCCTCGCGCCGCCGCCGGCGACGGTCGCGCCGCCGCGCGCCGTCCCGCTCGCGCTCCCGTTCGACCGCGCCGGGATCACGCCGGACGATGCCCGCACCGACGGTGACTTCGACGGCCAGGGGCACACGGTTGCCGGCGAGCTGCTCCCCGCCACCGTCGTCTCCGCCGGGATCCCGTTCCGCACCGGGCCGCGCGAGCCGGGCCGCGCGAACGTCCTCGACGGCCGCGGCCAGACGCTGGCCGTGCCCGCCGGCGAGTTCAACCGCCTCTACCTGCTCGCGGCCGCCGTCGGCGGCGACCGCCTCGCGACGTTCGCGGTGGACGGCGCTCCCGTGCGCCTGCTCGTCCCCGACTGGGCCGAGCCGGTCGGGCAGTGGAACAGCCGCGTTGTCGCCGGCGCGATCGTGCAGGACCCCGCCCGCATCGCGCCCGCGTACGCCAAGACCGTCCCGGTCGGGTGGGTCGGCAACCACCGCCATGACGCCCGCGGCGACAACGAGGCGTACGTGTTCACGCAGTTCTTCCGCCTCCGCCTCAACCTGCCGCCCGGCGCGCGGACGGTGACGCTGCCCGACGACGACCACGTCCGCATCCTCGCCGCCACCGCCGCTCGCAACCACGACGACGACGTCGTCGCGGCGCAGCCGTTCACCGACCCGACCGTCGGGACGGTCGTGCACTTCGCGGCGCCGCAGGGGATCTTCATCGGCCGCACGGCGGTCATGCTCACCTCGCCCAACCCCGGCGCGACCATCCGGTACACCTTGGACGGCAGCGGGCCGACCGCGACCTCGCCGGTCTACGCCGAACCGCTGCGCCTCGAGCGCACCACGACGGTCAAGGCGCGTGCGTTCGCCCCCGGCCTCGACGATCACTTCGTCGCCACCGCGACGTACACCAAGGTCGAGCCGAAGCCGGCCGCGCCAGTCGCCGCGGCTTCGCTCGCGCCCGGCCTTTCGTGCCGCACGTACGAGGGCGACTGGCCGAAGCCGCCAGACTTCTCCGCGCTCAAGCCGACCGGCCAGCTCACGCTCGCCACCGTCGAGCTTCCGACGGACCGCTCCACCGACCGTTTCGGCATGGCGTGCCGGGGCTTCCTCGCGGTGCCTGCTGACGGCCTCTACCACTTCAAGCTGCGCTCCGCGGACGCGAGTGAGCTGCGTCTGGACGGCCTGCCGGTGGTCGAGAACGAGAGTCCCGACTTCATCAGCCGCTTCGGCACGGCAGCGCTCAAGGCGGGTCTCCATCCCATCGAGGTGCGTTACGTCCACGGCACCTTCTTCGTCAAGGGCCTCGAGCTGGCGATGGACGCTCCGGGCGCGCCGCTCGCGCCGGTCCCGCCCGGGCGCCTGTTCCACCTGCAGGAGGCCGATTAGCGCGGCACGCCGGGCGGCCCGCCCACACGTGCCTGGTCGATCGGCTGGGGGGAGCACCGCGGGTCAACCGCGGCGCGACGCATCTCCTCCGTGTTGCCCGGCTGGCATCGGAGCTCTCCCGCCGCGGCCAATCTCACCGGACATGTCGATGCGGCTGAAATCCAAAGAAGTTGTGGTATGTCGGTGCGTCGAACGGCGCCGGGCACCCACGTGTGGTCTCCTTCGGGCCTGGCCCGGCGAGCGCGGCCGCAGCGAGCGACGAGCGCCTGTCGGGTCGCCGGGTTGACGCGGCGTTCGAGTTCTGATTGTAAGGCATCCCAATACAATTGCTTACGCCTTTTCGGCCCGGGCGCCGCACGCGGTGGCCGCACCCTCGAACGAAACTGGACTACATCCAAATTCTTGACAGAGTCTAAATTGAGACCTAGACTACATCCATGGAGCACGACCCAGCCGACCTTCTCCGCCGCCACGGTGTTCAGGTCACGGCGCAGCGTCTGGCCGTTCTGGCGGCGGTGGCGGATCGACCGCACGGCACGGCGAACGACATCGCCACGCTCGTACGGGCCGAGATCGGCGTCATCTCCCGCCAGGCGGTGTACGACGTCCTCGGCGTCCTGGCCGACCAGGGTCTCATCCGGCGCATCCAGCCCGCCGGGTCGCCGGCGCGCTACGAGGGCCGGACCGGCGACAACCATCACCACCTGATCTGCCGCACGTGCGGCCGGATGGTCGATGTCGACTGCGCCGTCGGTGCCACGCCGTGCCTGACCCCCGCCGACGACGCGGGCTACGAGATCGACGAGGCCGAGGTGATCTACTGGGGCCGCTGCCCCGACTGCCTCGCCCAAGACCCGGTCCGCTCGGGGACCGAAGAGACGACCGTCCCCGGCCTGCGCGTTTTGCACACGGGCGAGGACGGCGAAACCGACCGACCAACAACTCACGATCAGACCGACCAACCATAAGGAGATCCGACATGTCAGACGATGCCAGCAAGTGCCCGGTGACGGGCGGACATCACGCGAAAGCAAGGACCAACCAGGACTGGTGGCCGAACCAGCTGAACTTGAAGATGCTCCACCAGAACTCTCCCCTGTCCAATCCGATGGGCGAGGCGTTCAACTACGCCGAGGAGTTCAAGAAGCTCGACCTGGGTGCCGTGAAGAAGGACCTGGTCGCGCTGATGACCGATTCGCAGGACTGGTGGCCCGCGGACTTCGGCCACTACGGGCCGCTCTTCATCCGGATGGCGTGGCACAGTGCGGGCACGTACCGCATCGGCGACGGCCGCGGCGGCGCAGGCAGGGCCAATCAGCGCTTCGCCCCCCTCAACAGTTGGCCGGACAACGTGAACCTCGACAAGGCGCGCCGGCTGCTGTGGCCGATCAAGCAGAAGTACGGCCGCAAGATCTCGTGGGCCGACCTGATGATCCTCGCCGGCAACTGCGCCCTGGAGTCGATGGGGTTCAAGACGTTCGGCTTCGGCGGCGGGCGCGTGGACATCTGGGAGCCGGAGGAAGGCGTCTACTGGGGCAAGGAAGACACCTGGCTCGCCGACAAGCGCTACAGCGGCGACCGGGAGCTGGAGAACCCCCTCGCCGCCGTGCAGATGGGCCTGATCTACGTGAACCCGGAAGGGCCCAACGGTAAGCCGGATCCGGTCGCCGCGGCCAGGGACATCCGCGAGACGTTCGCGCGCATGGCGATGAACGACGAGGAGACGGTCGCCCTCATCGCCGGCGGCCACACTTTCGGCAAGACCCACGGCGCCGGCGATGCGGCGCTGGTGGGGCCCGAGCCGGAAGCGGCCGGCATCGAGGAGCAGGGCCTCGGCTGGAAGAGCAGTTTTGGCAGCGGCAAGGGCGATGACACCATCGGCGGCGGCCCGGAGGTCACCTGGACCACGACGCCGACGAAGTGGAGCAACAACTTCTTCGAGAACCTGTTCCGCTTCGAATGGGAGCTGACCAAGAGCCCGGCCGGTGCGTATCAGTGGACTCCGAAGGGTGGGGCGGGCGCCGGCACGGTGCCGTACGCGCACGACCCGTCGAAGCGGCGCGCGCCGTCCATGCTGACCACGGACCTCGCCCTGCGCTTCGACCCGGTCTACGAGAAGATCGCGCGGCGTTTCTATGAGCATCCGGACCAGTTCGCGGACGCGTTCGCGCGGGCGTGGTTCAAGCTGACGCACCGCGACATGGGACCGCGCACCCGCTACCTCGGTCCGGAAGTGCCCAAGGAAGAACTGATCTGGCAAGACCCCGTCCCTGCCGTGAACCACCCGCTGGTCGATGACAAGGACATTGCCGCGCTCAAGGCCAAGATCCTCGCTTCGGGTCTGTCGATCTCCGAGCTCGTCGCCACCGCCTGGGCGTCGGCGGCCACCTTCCGCGGCTCCGACAAGCGCGGCGGCGCCAACGGTGCCCGCATCCGCCTGGCGCCGCAGAAGGGGTGGGCGGTCAACCAGCCGGCCCAGCTGGCGAAGGTCCTCGAAGCCCTGGCGGGGATCCAGAAGGCGTTCAACGCCGCGCAGTCCGGCGGGAAGAAGGTCTCGCTCGCCGACGTGATCGTCCTCGGCGGCTGCGCCGCCGTCGAGCAGGCCGC
>NCBR01000399.1 GCA_002279285.1 Acidobacteria bacterium 37-71-11 | reverse complement strand
GCCGGTCGAGACGATCCAGTCGACGAAACCGGCCTCGATGAGGGGGACCAGGCAGGAGATGCCGTACCCTCCCGGCGTCAGGGCGCCGGTGAGCGAGAGCGCCACCGTCGTTTCCGGCGCCAGCATCTTGCGGGCGAACAGTCGCGCGCCCTCGCGCAGGCGGGCCGCGTTGTAGGCCGAGAAAACCCCGTCCACCAGCTCCGCGGCGGTCATGTCCCCTCGCACCTTGGGGGGCAGGATCCGGCCGCCGCCTAGGAACCTCTTCGTCGCTCCCGCCATCGCCCCCCCCTAGTCGAACAGCAGCACGGCGGCCGCGACCACCGTGGTCCACTTGCCGGAGCGACCGACGATCGCCGACTGCGTGACGTTGCGCGTGGTCACGATCTTGTTGGAGATCTTCCAGATCTGGCGCTTCTCGTCCCACGACTGATTCTCGTCGAACTCGACGCCGAGGGTGGAGGCGAGCATCGAGGCGGCGAGGTCCTCGGCGTAGTCTCCGGCCTCCTTGCCGGTCTGGCCGAACGCGTGGTGCTCGGAGAGGTAGCCGTACATCCGCCTGTCGGCCGGCACCGCCACGCCGATCGAGGCTGCGGCCATGCGGTGCGGCTCGTTCGTCTCGGCGCGGCTCATCACCACGAACGCGATCTGGCCGGGCTCGAGGTACTCCTCGCCCTTGGCCCGGGTGATGATCCGGCACCCGGGCGGGTAGATCGAGGACACCGACACCAGGTTCAAAGCGGCGATACCGGCGTCCCGGAGCGCGAGCTCGAACGACTGCAGCTTCTCCTGGTGCACACCGACACCGTTGGTGAGGTAGAGCTTCTTCGGCACGAGGTTCGTCGGCATCCAGGCCTCCCCTTGGGCATCCCCGCCGCGCGGGCGTGCGGAGCGTAGTCGGAAACTCCTCTCACATCAAGCGCCGTCCGCCACAGACCAAGAGGCCGGCCGCCCGGCGGGCGGCCGCTGTGCGCATTTCTGTGGGACTATTGTGGCATGGTCGGCAAGGTCATCGACATCAGCCGTCCGCTCGAGCCGGCGACCGCGGTCTGGCCGGGCGACACCCCGTTCACCAGGCGCTGGACGCACCAGCACGGCCCGGGTCAGGC
>NCBR01000398.1 GCA_002279285.1 Acidobacteria bacterium 37-71-11 | reverse complement strand
GGAGGGCAAGGCGGTCGGACCGGAGTGTGGCCGGAGGCCACATGAGGATCCGAACCGCCGCAGCCCGACAACGCAGATGGTCCGCTATCGGCGGCGCCCCTAGCGAAAGCGCTTCAGGATCTCGGCGACCAGATCCGTCGTCGCATGCTCCTTGGGGTCGCCGCAGATCACCGTCTCGCCGCCCCACTCGGCGACGACGGCGCGCTCGGGCACGGTCTCGACGGTGTAGTCCGTGCCCTTGGCGTGGACGTGGGGCTTGAGCGCCCGCAGCACCTCGGCGACGGTGGGCTCGTCGAAGAGCACGATCCAGTCAACGCAGTCGAGGTTGGCAAGCAGCTCGACGCGCTCGGCCTCGGGGACGACCGGCCGCAGCGGGCCCTTGCTCGCGCGCACCGAGGCGTCGGAGTTGACCGCCACGAACAATACGTCGCCGGCGGCGCGCGCGGCCGCGAGGTAGCGCGCGTGGCCGACGTGCAGCATGTCGAACGCGCCGTTAGCGACCACCACGCGGCGGCCGGCGCCGCGCGCGCCCTCGGCGATAACCCGCGCTTCTTCGAGCGAAATGAGCTTGGATCCGGGGAGGACGCTCATCGGGTGCACCGACATGCGCGCACGGCGCTCGCGCCTGACATCGATATAGGCGCGTTCCAAGCGCCGCAGCTGGCCGCCGTCCCTTTGCCCTTTTTCCTTTGACCTTTGTCCATCATTTCAGTCATGGACGAACGGCGCCAGGTCGATGGCGCGGTGGAGCTCGCCGCGAGAAACCGTTGCGGTGCCGAGCTTGGTGACGACGACCCCCCCGGCGAGGTTGGCGAGGACGGCGGCGTCCGCCGGGTTCGCCCCCGCCGCCAATGCAAGCGTGAGGGTCGCGAGGACGGTGTCGCCGGCGCCGGTGACGTCCGCCACCTGGTCGGTGCCGAACACCGGCAGGTGGAGCGCCGGCTTGTCCGCCTCGACGAGCGTCAGCCCTTCGCTGCCGCGCGTCGCCACGACGAACCGTGCGCCGAGCTTCCGGCGCAGCGCCTCGGCGGAGGCTGCAACGGCGTCATCACCCTCGGGCACCGAGTCTGCGGTCTCCGCCAACTCCTCGAGGTTGGGCGTCGCGCCGTCCAC
>NCBR01000229.1 GCA_002279285.1 Acidobacteria bacterium 37-71-11 | reverse complement strand
CGGGGTCGGGTGGGGCCGTCCGGCCGCGCGGGCACGCGGTCAGCAGGCAAACTGCGGCGGCGGCGCCGAGCGCGGCGAGGGGGGTGCGAACGCTACTGGTCATGGGAGTCTCCTGACGGTGCGGGCAGCGGCGCCCCGGCGGCGCGCTCGAGGTCGGCGAGCGCGTCGTTGGCGGCGCCGAGCGCGTCGGTGTACTGGCTCTTGGCTTGGAGCATCGTGCGTTTGGCGTCCAGCAGGTCGAGCGCGGAGGAGCCGCCGAGGCCGTAGCTCACCGAGGCGATCCGGTACGCCTCGGCGGCTTCCGGGAGCAACTCGTCGCGCAGGAACACGGCCTGGCGCACGGCGGTCGTGGCCGCGGCGTAGGCGGTCCGGACGTCGAGGCTGACCGCGGCGGTGAGATCGTCTGCGGTGGCCGCCAGCTCGGCCTCGCGGTGGCGGGCCTCGGCGATGAAGCCCTTCTCGTGCTGCCAGAAGAACAGCGGGATGTTGACCGATGCCGCGGTGGTGAAGGCGGACGGACTGCCGGCGGTGAAGTTGCGCGAGAGGGTCACGCTGAGGTCGGGGAGCCAGTACCGCCGCGCGAGCGTCGTGGCGTCGTGAGCGCCCGCTCGGCCGGCGGCGAGGCTCCGGATCTCGGGGCGCGAGGCGAGCGCGAGACGCTCGATGGCGTTCAGGTCGGGCACGGGCGACGGAACGGTGAGCTCGTCGGTGGCCTCGAGCGGCGCGCCCAGCGGACGGGCGAGCAGCCGGTTCAGCCCTGCGTTCGCCGTAGCGACGGCTCGATCGTTCGCGATGAGGTCGTTCTCGGCCTGAGCCAGATCGACCTTGGCCTTCAGAACGTCGAGCTTGGCGACCGTCCCGCCCTGAAAGCGGGCCTCGGTCTTGGCAAGGAAGTCCTGCGCCAGCTCCTTCGCCTCGCGGAAGTCCTCGCGGTGGCGCGCCGCGACGAGGACGGCGTCGTACGCCTGCGCAGTCGCGAACGCGATCTGCTGGCGCAGCTGCGTGAGCGAGAATTCGGCCGATCGCAGCGCCGCGCTCGCCACCTTGCCGGAGAGGCGCAGCTTGTCCGGGAAGGGGAGGGTCAGCGCCAACCCGATGTCCTTGGTGGTCGCGGAGCGCGGCTGGAGGAAGCCTTGCTCCTGCTCGAGCGTCGTGGCGATCGCGGCATCGGGAAGCGCCGTCGCCTCGGCCACGCGGGCGCGGGCCTGTGCCACCTGCTCCATGGCGGCGGCGATCGCCGGGTTGGCGGATGTCGCAATCTCCACGGCCTGCGCCCGCGACACGCGCAGCGGCTCCGCGGGCATAGCCGGGGGCGGCGCGGATGGCGCCGCCCATGCGGCGCAGGCAACAGTCATAGCGAGAACCGGAACGGAACGGGTTCGGATCACGACGCCTCCTTCTCTCATCTCGAGGGCGAACCTCAACGCCGGCACCGGGCGCGGTGCCTCAGATGTCGAGAGGGAAGCAAGGCGGGGCGCGCGCCGCGCAGCCGGGCGCGACCCACGACGCGGACATCCGGGCCGCGGGTGCGGCCACGCGGACGCCGCCGCATGAAGCCACCTCGAGGGACACGTGCGCCAGCGTTCCGGCCGCAGCCGGGCCGGCAGCGCACGCCGGGCATTGGGGCGCCGGCAAGGTCCGGGCGGGGTGCAGGTGAGGCGTGTCGCTGCCGGCCGTGCAACGGTGGGCGAGGTACGACACGAGGCTGGCGCGTTGCGCGATGTGGTTGTGGGTGGGGGGTGGCGCGAGCAGCGCCACGACCAACACCGCCACCGGTGCGCTCAACGTCCGTCCGAAGAAGCTGCGACCAAGTCCCATCCGCGCGAACGTTAGTTCACGTGGAGGCATGGCTCACCCTGGACGATGAAAGTGGCTGTCATCCTGAGCCGGAGCGCAGCGGAGGCGAAGGATCCCATGGCCATCGCACGGCGTCCAAGGGATCCTTCGGTCGGCTGCGCCTCCCTCAGGATGACAGGGGTTCGGGGACTCTCTAGACGATGACGTTTCAGCTCTTGCGGAAAGGACGTCTCCGTTTTCGCGGGAGCGACGCGGCGTGAGTCGCGTCGCCGGAGACGGCGAAGGCGGCCTGTGGCCGCCTGTGATGCCGAGACTTTAAGTGATCCGCGGATCCTTCCGGTGTCCCTCGGGGGAGCACCCCGCCACCGGAAGAGTCCGTTCCGCGCGAGACACCGCGTGCGCCGACGAGACGACGAAGCGTGCGGCGCTCGCGGGCCCGCGAGCAGAAGCTTACTTCGCTGCCTTCTTCGGAGCGGCCTTCTTGACGGTCTTCTTGACGGCCTTCTTCTTCGGGGCGGCCTTCTTGACGACCTTCTTGACGGCCTTCTTCGGAGCGGCCTTCTTGACGACCTTCTTGACGGCCTTCTTCACAGCCTTCTTAGCAGTCGCCTTCTTCGGTGCAGCTTTCTTCGTTGGCATTGTGCTCCTCCTTATTTCGATTATACACACGGAGCGCGTTTGTCAAGCCCACGGCACGATGCCGTGAGTCCGACGACGTCGTCCCCCGAGTGCTTCGCGCGCAGACGCTCGTCCAGAGCGGTGACGGTCCGAGAGTGGTGTGCCTTCGCGAGTGAGAACTCCACCGACGTCGAACGGCGCAGGGGCAAGGGTCAGAGGTTTGCACGTGCGTGGTCGAGAGGGAAGTGCGGCACGTCCGTGAAGGGGAAGAGTGCGACAGGCAGCGGCGCACGACGCGCCGCACGGCGACTTTCATTCTGTGGTGGAGTGGAGGAACCGGGTGTCGAGGGGATGGGGGAGCCGATGGCTGGGTCCGTTGCCGCAACCGTCATCGTGCTCCGCGCCACGTCTTCCAACCCGTTCCTCCGTCCCGCGTGTCTTGTTGATAATGTCGGCGAAGGCGGCGCCCGTGTCAAGTCGGTTCGCCGAAAACCTTCGCACGTCGGCGCGCGTAGAGTGGGTCGGGAGGTGCACGATGACAGCGGTCGTCCAGAAGTGCCAGCGGTGCTTGAGGGATGTCCCGGCGGACGCGCGCTTCTGTCCGCTCTGCGGCGCCCGAGTCGCGGGCGACCCGCGGCCGCTGCGCCGGCGGCGAGACAACGAGAAGCTCGCCGGTGTGTGCGCCGGTCTTGCGGACTACTTCGACCTCGACGTCACCCTGATGCGCGTGCTGTTCGCGGTGGCGGCGTTCGTGACCGGGATCGTCCCGGGCGTGATCCTCTACGTGGTCCTCGCCCTGTTGATCCCCGCGAGCTGAGCGCGAGCGTCGTCGCCGTTGGCCCGATGCGAGCGTCCGCTCGCCCGCGACGGGACGGCGCCTTGGCGGTGGCCTGAAGCGGGTCTTGCGCGAGGGGCTATTGTGGAAACATGAGCGCCGACCCGATCCTCGCGCCGCACCGATCGATCCGCATGTTCCGCGCCGAGCCTCTGGCCGAGGGAACGATCGAGAGGCTCGTGGCCGAAGCGCAGCGGGCGCCGACCGACGCCACCGGCCAGATGTACTCGTTCGTGCGAGTGCTCGACCGCGCTCGGCGGCGGCGCATCGCCGAGCTCTCCGGCGACCAGCAGCACGTGCTCGACGCGGCGGAGTTCCTCGTCGCGTGCGCGGACCTGCATCGGCTCGAGCGGGTGCTCGAGCTGGACGGCCGCGCGCCGGGTGAGTACCCGGCGACCGGGCTGCACTTCGCCGTCATCGACGCCACGCTCGCGACGCAGCGGCTCATCGACGCCGCGGAGGCGATAGGTTTGGGCACCGTGTGCATCGGCGGCATCCTCAACGGCGTCGAAGAGCTGATCGATCTTCTCGTACTACCGCGCGGCGTGCTACCGCTGTTCGGGCTCTGCGTCGGATGGCCGGGGGAGGAGCCGGTCGCTCGGCCGCGCGTGGCACTGGCTTCCGTGTTGCACGCGGACACGTACCACGAGCTGACGCCCGAGGCAGCTGCGGCCGACGTCGCCGCGATGGCGGCGATCACGCGGAGCGGCGACTGGTCGTCGGTGCTGGCGCGCTACTTCGCGGTGGGTGGGACGATGGAAGAACGCGAGCCGGCGCTGCGCCGCGCCCTCGAACGCCAGGGCTTCGCCTGGCAGTGAGCGAGAGGACGGGGGACCGGGCACGCAGAGACGTGGGTCGTGGTTCGTGGTTCGTGTTCCGAGAGAGACGTCCGACGGCGCACGTCTCGAACAGGTTACGGGAGCACACGGAAGCCCTCTGCGCCTCACATCTCGGACTCCGGTCCCCGACCCACAATCCACGACCCACGACCCACGATCCACGACCCCGCTATACTGCGCGCGTGACGCCTCCCCTTATCCTCGTGAGCAACGACGACGGCTACCACTCCGAGGGGATCCGAGTGCTGGCCGACGCCCTGGGAAGCCTGGGCGAGGTGTGGGTGGTGGCGCCGGACCGCGAGAACTCGGCGGTATCGCATGCCCTCACGCTGTCACGTCCGCTCCGCCTCACGCAGCTCGCCGAGCGGGGGTTCGCCGTGGACGGCACGCCGACCGACTGCGTGACGCTCGGCGTGGGCCAGGTGCTCAAGGGGAGGACGCCGGACCTCGTGGTCTCGGGCATCAACTTCGGCGCCAACATGGGCGACGACGTGCACTACTCGGGCACGGTCTCGGCCGCCTTCGAGGCGGTCATCCTCGGGGTCCCGGCGATCGCGGTGTCGCAGGTGATCTGGAGCGAGTTCTCGTACGCGTTCGCCGGGCGTTTCGCGCGGCTGATCGCGACGCGCGTGCTCGGGCGCGGCCTCCCTCCCGGGGTGCTGCTCAACGTCAACATCCCGCCCAGTCGCCCGAAGGGCGTGCGCTTCACCCGTCTCGGCAAGCGCACGTACGGCGAGGGCGTCGTCGAGGACACCGACCCGCGCGGGAGGAAGTGCTACTGGATCGGCGGCGGGGACCCGGTGTGGGAGGACATCCCGGGGACCGATTACGCGGCTGTCGGCGCGGGCTACACCTCGATCACGCCGCTGCAGCTCGACATGACGGATCGGGACCAGCTCCTGCTGCTCGACAGCGAGGTCGCCGCATGGGACCTGGAAGGGTCCTGATGTGAGCGTCGCGGTCCCCGTGCGCCGCAAGGTCCTGATCGACTACCTGCGCGAGAACGGCATCAAGGACGAACGCGTCCTGGCCGCGATGGCGGCCGTGCCGCGCGAGCAGTTCGTGCCGCCTGCGCTCCGCCATCAGGCGTACGAGGACTACCCGCTCGAGATCGGCGAGGGGCAGACGATCTCGCAGCCCTCGGTGGTGGCTCGAATCACGGAGCTTGCCGAGGTGACGCCGCGCGACCGCGTGCTCGAGATCGGGGCCGGCTCGGGCTACCAGGCGGCGGTGCTCGCGCAGCTCGCGCGCTTCGTGTTCACCGTCGAGCGCCTGCCGCGGCTCGCCGAGGCTGCGCGTAGCCGGCTCGCCGAGCTCGGGTATCGGAACGTGTCGGTGCAGGTCATGGACGGCACCCTGGGGTGGCGCGCCCAGGCGCCGTTCGAGGTGATCGTCGTGAGCGCCGCCGCCCCGGCGATCCCGAAGGCGCTCGTCGAGCAGCTCACCGACGGCGGCCGCCTGGTCATCCCGATCGGCGAGCTGCGGCGGCAGGAGCTGGTGCGCGTCATCCGTCGCGGCGACCGTTTCGAGGATTCACGGCACGGCGCGGCGACGTTCGTCCCGCTCGTCGGCCGCGACGGGTTCTAGAGGCAGATGACCGCGAAGAGCTTCATCGTCCAGGGCCGGGTCCAGGGCGTCGGCTTCCGCTACTTCGTGATGCGGGAGGCGCAGGCGCTCGGGCTCGCGGGCTGGGTGCGCAACCTCCCGGACGGCCGCGTCGAGGTGCTCGCCGCGGGCGAGGCTGGCTTGGTCGACGCACTCGAGGGGCGACTCTGGCACGGCCCGCCGCATGCGCGTGTCACCGAGATCGAGGGCAGGGACGCCGAGCCTCCCCCCACGGCGGAGTTCCGGGTGCTGCCGACGCCGTGGTGAGAGGATCGAGCGTGCCGGCGGGGTTGTGATTTCGACGCTGCCCGATTAGCATCCGGTTGGCGCGGGGCTGTAGCTCAGTTGGATAGAGCAGCGGTTTCCTAAACCGCGTGTCGGAGGTTCAAGTCCTCTCAGCCCCGCCAACTACCGATCCGGCGGCTTCACTCGTCTGACGGCGCCG
>NCBR01000397.1 GCA_002279285.1 Acidobacteria bacterium 37-71-11 | reverse complement strand
CCTCGACGCCGCGGCGGCGCTGCTCGTGGCCGACAACCGCCGCGCCGTGCTCCACCTCGACCCCGAGAGCGTCATGGTCGGGGCGCTCGCACAGGCCGCGAGCCGGCGATTGCCGGGCTGATCCCACGTCGCGCGTAGATATCGTGCGATCGCCGCCAGGAGACCGTCGAGCGCTCCACCGGATTCTTGATGTGGGGCGCGACCGCCGGGCGCACGGTCGTTGTCGCTGTTCTCGGAGGGCACGAAACCGCCGGCGCGGCGCGCCGGCCCCACACAAGCAAGTCAAGACCTCGCTCAAATGTGGGGCGCGACCGCCGGGCGCGCGCCGGTCCCGCAGACATAAAAGCCGCCGGGATGTGATCCCGGCGGCAGGGAAGAATTGGGAGGTCGGTGGTTCAAGTCAGATTTGGTTGGCCTTTGCAGGCAGGTCTAGTTTGATGGGTCAAGCGTGATAGGCTCTTTGTTTGGCTGGTTGCAAGAGTGGTTGCTTGACCGCCGCCTCCCCTTTTGTTCTTACTGCTACTGGTAGCATACGACCTTTCCCTAGCTTTGTCCAGTCCCCTCGTCGAGCTCCACAACCACTTGCTGGCGCTGACCTTCCGTCACATCGACGTCGACGCTCCGAGAGGCGTGGCCAGGCGCGGCGACCTCGATCCGGTGGCGGCCCGGCGAGACCGCGAGGCCGCGTTCGAGACGGCCAAGCTCCTCGGCCGTCCCGACCAGCCGGCCGTCGAGGTAGACCGCCGCGTTGCCGGGGGTCACCCGCAGCTCCAGCGCGGCCCCGCCGACCGCCGCTGGCAGGCGCGCGCCCCCGGCGGTGCGGTCGCGCACCTCGGGCCGCAGGCTGGAGTCGGGTCCGGGCACGGCCGTGGCCGTCGCGGTGGCCGGCAGCGGGCCGAAGACCCGGCTCACCGGCAGTCCCTTCGGCCGGTCGTACCACGGCGCCGCCTTTTCCCCGGGGATCCTCGCGAGCTTGAGCTTGACCGGGACGTAGCGCCCGGGCGCCGCATCCACCTCGATCTTCTCGTTGCGATACCCCTGCAGGGTGAACTCGAGCGTGTAGTGGCCGGGCTCGAGGTAGAGGTACCCCGGGGAACCGTCGAAGTCGTCGGCGACCC
>NCBR01000048.1 GCA_002279285.1 Acidobacteria bacterium 37-71-11 | reverse complement strand
CGTCGCCCACGTCCTGGGTTTGCGGAAAGAAGTCGCGGCGGTCCCAGCGCTTGCCGCGCGGGCACACGAAACCGGCGACATCTACCTGTGCCTCGAGTGCCTCGAGGCGCTGGTGCGCATCGGCACACCCGAGGCGTGGGAGGCGGTGGCATCGTTTTCAAGCGACCCACGGAGAACCGTCGCGGCACGTGCCACGGTGCTCCTTGCGCGACGCCGCGCGCCGTTTGAGGAGTAGGCCGTTCGGCGCCACGTTCGCCCCCCTATTCCGGTTCAACCTCGCGCACGGCCCGCGCGCCAGCGAGCAGCGCGAGCGCCCGCCGCCATCCGTCCTGCTCGTCCTCGTTGATCGGCTCGCGGTTCGCCACATCGCGTTTGGCCGCGTAGCCGTGCAGGTGTGCGGCCACCTCCCGCAACCGCTCCGAGTGCTCGCGCAGCAGGAAACGAACGGCGTCCTGGCCGGTGCCGTGGCGCAGCAGCGCGACCAGATGGCGCAGGCACAACGCTGGCGCGCGCGCGATCTCCGCGCGTCCCTCCGCGTTCTCGGCGAGCGCGGCGAGACGCTGTAGCTGACCGGCCTCAGTGTCGCGCTCGACCCGGCACACCGGGCAGGCGCCCCGGCGCGGAAGCGAGGTCGCAACGGACGCGAGCACCCGCTCGGCCGGCTCGCCCGCCAGCCGGTCCAGGTCGTCGGCCCAGGCGGCCACGAGCGGCGCCAGCGACCGGCTCAGACTCAGCGGATCGCCGATCTGCTGCAGCAGCCACATGTGGAACGAACAGAACCCCCGGGACTCCAGGAACAGCGCGCGCGCCGGCTCGGAGTGCGCCAGCCGGTCCTGCCACCCGACGAGATCGTCGAACACCGCCTTGGTCTGGCCGGCGCAGACCGGGCAACCGGTCTGTTTGCGTCGCTCGGTGCTCGATCGGCTGTGCTGGGAGGAGTCGCTCATCTCAGCGCGTTCCGTTGTGAAGGTCGCCGGCGCAGTCCTGCGCGTGACCGGCGTTGCGGGACCGCCGGATGACGGCGGCGAGGGTGAGGACGCCGGCGGCGGAGAAGACGGCCGCCGTCCCGTACGCCCAGACGCGCCCGGCGTGATCGAGCAGGAACCCGGTCAGCAGCGAGGACGCCAGGTCGCCCACCGCGTTGGCGGTGGCGAGCATGCCGAGCGCGTAGGACCTTGCCTCCGGAGCGATCATGCGCGCTGCCGTGGCCTTCTCGACGGTCTCCTCGATCGCGATGTAAACGCCGCTGACCGCGAACAACGGTACCAGCCAGCCGATGCCGTCGGGGAGGAACGCGAGCCCGAGGTTGAAGCCGAGACCGAGCGCGTAGCCGAGCAGCAGCGTGCGCCCGTACGACCAGCGGTCGGTCAGCGCGCCGGCCGGGACCGTCGCGAACCCGCTCACCAGGTTGTGGCCGACGTAGAGCAGCACCGGGATCGACAGCAGCGCATTTGCCTCGCCTGCCGGCATTCTCGCCGCCGCCTCGAAGATCAGGAACGTGCGGGAGAAATCGCCCATGCCGAAGAGGAGCACGGCGGCGAGGAACGCCCAGTAGCGTCCCGGGAGGCTCGGCCGCAGCGGCCGCGAGCGCAAGCCGGCATCGTCGGAACGCGGCTCGCGCACGAGGAACGCGACGGCGAGCGCCGCGCCGAAGCCGGGGAGCAGCGTCCAGAGGAAGATGCGCGGCAGGCTCGTGCCGATCGCCAGCAGCCCGACCGCCGCCAGCGGTCCGACCACGGCCCCGGCCATGTCCCCGGCGCGCTCCAGGCCGTAGGCCTTGCCGTAGTTCTCGGGATCGACGGATTCGGCCAGCATCGTGTCGCGCAGCGGGCCGCGGAACCCGCGCGACGCCCAGGCGACGGCGCGCAGGATCAGGAACGGGAGCACCCGAGTGACGAGGGAAAAGGCGCCGACGCAGACCGTGGTGACGGCGTACGCCGTCGCGGTCATCGCTTTCTTGTGCCGCGTCCGCTGGCCGACCGATCCGGCCAGCCACTTCGAACCCGACCCCGAGAGGTCCGCCACCCCTTCGATCAGCCCGAGGACCGATGCGCCGAGCCCGAGGTGCCTGAGGTAGAGCGGCAGCACCGCCGTGGCCATCTCGTGGCTGGCGTCCGAGAGGAAGCTGGCCAGCGAGAACCCCAGCACCGTCGAGTTGCGCCAGGAACGTTTGGGTCCGCCCATGGTGCCCCCTTCGATCACCAGTAGGGGTCATCAGCCTCGCAAGGCGGTTCCGGCGAACCCCATCGCCGTCATTTCATGTTAGCAGGATGACCGAGGGCCGTCCCGCGACTCACCGAGCCGGTCCTGCCTGACAAGGTCGGCGCTCCGGCCCCGTGACGGCGGTGTCATGTAAGATTGAGTTGGCGATGGAGTCCGCCATAACCGCGGCGCGTGTCCGCTGATGACCCCTGCGTGAAGGCCTCGAGTCGGACGACGAGTTTTTTTGGGAACCGGTCGTGCTCGCGGGGAGCGCAATGCAGGCGGAAGAGCAGGCGCTGACAACACTCGAACGGATCGCCGGCGAGCGCGCTCAGGAAGGCGTCGCGGCGGAGGCGCGCGAGGCGCGCGCCGCCCTTGCGGGTCGCCGGTTCAACGTCGCCGTCATGGGCCAGTTCAAGCGCGGCAAGAGCACGCTGATCAACGCGCTGCTCGGCCGCGAGCTGCTGCCGGCCGACGTGGCGCCGGTCACCACCGCGGTCACCGTGGTCGAGTGCGGTCCCCGCGAATCCGCGGCCGTCCGTTTCGTGGACGGGCACGAGGAAGAGATCGGCGTGGACCAGCTCCGCCTCTTCGTTTCGGAGGAGAACAACCCGGGCAACCGCAAGGGCGTGCGCGTGGCCCGGATCGAGCTGCCCTGTCCGCTGCTCGCCTCGGGGATGAGACTGGTGGACACGCCCGGCGTGGGGAGCGTCTTCGAGAACAACGGCGAAGCGACGCGGGAGTTCGTGCCGCGCATCGACGTCGCGGTCGTCGTGCTCGGCAGCGATCCGCCGATCACCGGCGACGAGTTGGCGTTGGTCAAGTCGGTGGCACCCGGCGTCGGGCGGATCTTCTTCGTCCTCAACAAGGCCGACATCGTGGCCGAGCCGGTCCGGGTCAAGGCCGAGGCGTTCACCCGCCGGGTTCTCCGCGATGCGCTCGGTGACGACCCGGGCCGCCTCATCCACGCCTCGGCGTTGACGGCGTTGGGTGGGGGCCTCGATCCCGGGGTCGCCGCGCTGACACGCGATCTCTCGGAGCTGGCGGCGCGCGCAGGTACGGAGCTGGCGCGCACGTCCGGCGCGCGCGCCGCTCGGCACCTTGTCGCCCGCGTACTCGGGGCGCTGGACATCGAGCGTGCCGCCCTGTTGTCGCCGACGGACGAGATCGACCGCCGGATCGCGGCGTTCCTCGACGCGATGCGGGACATCGACGACCTCGCCCTGGCGGCGTTGGCCAGGACCAAGGCCGCGCTCTCCTACGACTGGAGCGCGTGGGAGGAGGAGAAGGAGACGTTTCTCGTCGAGGCGCGGCGCGCGCTGCGCGCGAGCGTGGAGAGCGAACTCGCGCGGCTGGACGGCGCAAGCCGGAGGAAGATGCGAAACCAGGCGCGGGAGCATGCCCGCGCGGCCGGGGAACGGCAGGTCGCGATCTGGCACGAGCGCGCCGCGGCGGAGATGCAGCGGCGGCGCGAGAGCTGGACGGCGCAGGCCAGCGAGAGGGCCAACGCGCTCATCGACCGCGTCGCCCACGCCGCCGCCGCCGCCTTCGACATCCCGGTGGCGAGGTTCGAGCCGGAGGTCCTCGATCTCGACGCGCCGCCGCCGGTGTTCGAATTCTTCGAGGACGTGATCTTCCTCGATCCGCGGGCCGTTGTCGTCGCGTTGAGTGACACGCTCTCGTTTCGCCGCGCCGTTGCGCGGCGCGCGGCGGCGCGCGCCGCGGCCGCGGCCGACGGCTGGCTGCAACGTAACCTGTACGACGTGGACCAGACGCTCGTCGGCTGGCTGGACAAGCTGGCGACCGGGCTCGATGCGGCGTTGCGCGCCCGGCTCGATGCGGCCAGACAGGAAGTGCTCGATGCGGTGGCGGCCGGCCGGCGCCGGCGCGAACGGGGCGAAATGGCGGTCAAGGAGCGGATGGAGGAGTTGGACCGCCAGCGCGCAGATTTGCTGGAAGCCTTGGCGCCTCTGTCCGTGGCGTGAGCCGCCGCGTGCGCTACGATTGATCGAAGGCGAGGGGGCACATGACGACCGAGATCCTGAGCGAGGCGTGGGCGCAGGCGTGGAGCGAGGCACTCAACGGCAGCGAGAGCTACCGGACCGCCGCGGCCGGCTGGGAAGGGGCGGTGGCGGTGGCGGTGCGCGGCGAGCCGGCGCGCGGGATCGAGGCGCGCGCGGTGTTGCTCGACCTCTGGCACGGGGCGTGCCGCGCGGCGCGCGTCGCGGGGCCGGGCGACCTCGAGACGGCGCGCTTCATCCTCACGGCCGACGCGGCCACCTGGGTCGAGCTGCTGCGCGGTGGGCTCGATCCCGTGCCGGCCGTGATGAGCGGGCGGCTCGAGCTGACCAAGGGGAGCGTGATGTCGTTGCTTCCACACGTGGCGGCCGCCAAGGAGCTGGTGGCGGTGGGCCGCTCGCTGCCCGCAACGCTGCCGCCGGGGTGGCCGGCGCCGTAGGCGGTTTTCGGCCGAAGCGGTTTAGACTCGCGGGCATGCGATCCCACCCTGCCATGCGCTTGACGTTGGCCGCGAGATCGGTTCGACCCGCGGCTGCACTCCTGATTGTCGCATTCATTCTCGTCGCCGCGTCCTCGCCCGGCGCAACGGCTCCGGGTGCGCCGCGCGGCGGCGCCGTGGCGTCGGCTGCGCCGGACGCGACCGCGGCCGGACTCGCGATCCTGCGCGCGGGGGGGAACGCGGCGGACGCGGCCGTGGCCACGGCGCTCGCGCTCGCGGTCGTCCACCCCGAGGCGGGGAACCTGGGCGGCGGCGGCTTCGCGGTCGTGCGCATCGGTGGCCAGGCGGCGGCGCTCGACTTCCGCGAGGCCGCGCCGGCGGCGGCCACCCCGACGATGTACCTCGGGGCCGACGGCCAGCCGGTCCCCGGCCGTTCGCTCGTGGGCCCGCTCGCCGCCGGCGTGCCGGGCTCGCCGGCCGGGCTGTTCGAGCTGCAGCGGCGGTTCGGCGTGCTGCCCTGGGCGGAGGTCGTGGCGCCGGCCGTGCGTCTGGCCACGGACGGCTTCGTGGTCACGCCGCGCCTGCACGGCGAGATCGCGGCGGCACGCGGCCTGCTCGCCCGCTTTCCCGCCTCGGCCGCGGCCTGGCTCCCCGGCGGCGTGCCCCCTCCTTCCGGCAGCGTGATGAAGGTCCCCGCCCTGGCCGCGACGCTCGCGGCGTACGCCGAGCGCGGCCCCGCCGCGATCACCACCGGGGCCGCGGCGGCGGCGATCGAGGCGGCGTCTCGCGCCGATGGCGGCATCATCACGGCCGCCGACCTCGCCGCCTACGAGCCGGTGTGGCGCGACCCGCTGCGCTTCGCGGCGTTCGGCTGGAGCGTCGCCGCGATGCCGCTGCCCTCCTCGGGCGGGATCATCATGGGCGAGAGCGTGGGGATGCTCGAGCGGCTGCACTGGGGGGCGCTGCCGCCAGGCTCGGTGCAGCGCATCCACCTAATGGTCGAGAGCTGGCGGCGGGCGTACGCGGACCGGTTCCTGCTCGGCGACCCCGCGACCACGCAGGCGGGGCCGGTGCAGCTGCTCGATCCCGCCTGGCTCGCGCGCCGCGCCGCCGAGATCGACCCGGTGCGGGCGACGCCCTCGACCGCGGTGCGGCCGTGGCCGGGAACCGCCGCGGCGGAGCCGCGCGAGACCACGCACCTGTCGGTGGTGGACGCGAGCGGCAACGCGGTGGCGATCACCACGACGCTCAACGGGGCGTTCGGTTGCGGTCTCCTGGTCGGACCGGTCGGGATCCTGCTCAACAACGAGATGGACGACTTCGCCACCGCGCCGGGGAAGCCGAACCTGTACGGGCTGGTGCAGGGCGAGGCGAACGCCGTCGGCGCCGGCAAGCGGATGCTTTCGTCGATGGCGCCGACCGTGGCGTGGCGGGGCGACGACGTGCTCGCGGTCGGCACGCCGGGCGGGTCGTACATCCCGACCGTCACGGAGCAGGTGCTGCTGGCGGTCCTCGTCGACGGTTCGCCGCTGCAGGCGGCGGTCGACGCGCCGCGCTTCCACCACCAGTGGCTTCCCGATGAGATCATGGCCGAGCCGGCGGCGGTGGCCGGCGGTGTCGCCGCGGAGCTCAAGCGGCGGGGGTACGCGCTGCGGCTCGTCCCACGCCTCGGGGAGGTCAACGCGGTGCGGCGCCATCCGGACGGCCGTTTCGAGGCCGCCGCCGACTCGCGCGGGCCGGGCGCCGCCGAGGTCCTCACCCCGCTGCGGTAGAATCCGGCGGACGCGGCTCGCAGGTCGCGCCGCCCCCCACCCGAGGAGGTGTCGTTGGCGATGATCCCGCCCAGCGCTGCGGTCTCAGCGCAGGCATTTTCGAACCGCTTCCTGCACTACCTGCGCTACGTCCGCGGGCTCGAGGTGAGCCAGGCCGCGCCGGCCGACCTCCTCGCCGCGCTTCAGCTCACCATCCGCGAGACCCTGATCGACCGCGCGGTTGCGACGCAGCAACAGCAAGGGGAGCAGGGTCCCAAGACCGTCCACTACCTCTCGCTCGAGTTCATGCTCGGGCGCCTGGTCGAGAACAACCTGCTCGCGACCGGCCTCGAGCCGGTGGCCCGCGAGGCGCTGGCGGCGCTCGGCCTCGACCTCGACCGCCTGGTCGAGGAGGAGCCCGACCCCGGCCTCGGCAACGGCGGCCTCGGCCGCCTCGCCGCCTGCTTCCTCGACTCGCTGGCGACGCTCGACTACCCGGCGTTCGGCTACGGGCTGCGCTACGACTTCGGCATCTTCCGCCAGGAGTTCGCCGGCGGTTGGCAGCGCGAGCGCCCGGACACCTGGCTGAAGGGAGGCTACGCCTGGGAGATCGGCCGCCCCGACCTGACCGTCAAGGTGCGCCTGGGCGGTACGGTGGCGATGCAGGGCGACGATGGCCGGCGCCGCCCGGTGTGGAACGGGCCGCACGTGCTCTACGGCGTCCCCTACGACGTGCTGGTGGCGGGCTACGGGACCGCCACGGTCTCGGTCCTCCGCTTGTGGCGGGCGGAGGCCCCCGACGAGTTCGACTTCGACACCTTCTCCAAGGGCAACTTCCTCGCCGCGGTCGCCGGCCGCGAGAACGCCGAGGCGGTGACCAA
The DNA here is from genome assembly GCA_002279285.1 of Acidobacteria bacterium 37-71-11. GTDB lineage: Bacteria > Acidobacteriota > Thermoanaerobaculia > Thermoanaerobaculales > Thermoanaerobaculaceae > RBG-13-68-16. The sequence goes on along the minus strand of NCBR01000048.1, from coordinate 4,588 downwards.
GGTGCTCTACCCCTCCGACGAGGCCGAGGCCGGGCGCGAGTTGCGCCTCACCCAGGAGTACTTCCTGGTGGCGTGCTCGGTGGCCGACGTCGTGCGCCGGTTCCGCGCCCGCTGGGGCGAGCGCTGGGAGATCTTCGCCGAGAAGGTCGCCTTCCAGCTCAACGACACCCACCCGGCGCTGACCGTCGCGGAGCTGATGCGCGTCCTGGTGGACGAGGAGGGGTTGGGTTGGGAGCAGGCGTGGGCGATCACCCGCGCCGCCTGCGCCTACACCCAGCACACGGTGCTCGCGGAAGCGCTGGAGACCTGGCCGGTGGCCCTGATGCAGCGCCTGCTCCCGCGCCACGTGCAGATCATCTTCGACATCAACAAGCGCTTCCTCGACCGGATCGAGGCGGAGCAGCCGGGCGACCGAGCGCTGGTGCGCCGGGTCTCGCTCGTGCACGAGGACGGCGAGCGGCGCGTCCGCATGGCGCACCTCGCGATCGTCGGTTGCCATCGCGTCAACGGCGTCGCACGCCTGCACACCGAGCTGCTCAAGAGCCAGGTGTTCCCCGACTTCAATCGCCTCGACCCCGACCGCTTCGTCTCGATCACCAACGGGATCACCCCGCGGCGCTGGCTGCTCGCCTGCAATCCCCGTCTGGCGGCCGCGATCTCGGCCCGCATCGGCGACGGCTGGGTCCGCGACCTCGACCGCCTCGCCGAGCTGCGCCCCCACGCCGACGACCCGGCGTTCCAGGACGAGTTCCTCGCCATCAAGCTGGCGAACAAGGTCGCGCTCGCCGCGACGGTCGAGAGGCTGTGCGGGGTCACGATCGACCCCGCTTCCCTCTACGACGTCCAGGTCAAGCGGATGCACGAGTACAAGCGGCAGTTGCTCGCGACGATGCACATCATCGCGCTGTACCGGCGGATCAAGGCGGACCCCGCCGCAGCGGTCACGCCGAGGACGTTCATTTTCGCCGGCAAGGCCGCCCCGGCGTACCGCATGGCCAAGCTCACGATCCGCCTGATCAACGGGATCGCCGATGCCGTCAACCGCGACCCCGACGTGGACGGGCGGCTCAGGGTCGCCTTCCTCCCCGACTACCGCGTGACCGTGGCGAGCGCGGTGATCCCGGCCGCCGACCTCTCCGAGCAAATCTCCACCGCGGGGATGGAGGCGTCCGGGACCGGCAACATGAAGCTGGCGCTCAACGGCGCGCTCACGATCGGCACGCTCGACGGCGCCAACATCGAGATCAGGGATGCGGTGGGTGAGGCAAATATCTTCATCTTTGGCCACACGGCTGCCCAGGTCGCCGAGTTGCGCACGAGCGCCCGGTACAACCCGTGGGACCTCTACCGGGCGGACGCCGAACTCGCCGGCGTGGTCGACGCGTTGCGCGACGGCACGTTCGCTGGCGCGGATGCCGCGGAGCTTAGGGAAATCTGGTCGGTGCTCATGGAACGCGGCGACCGCTTCATGCACCTGGCGGATTTCCGGCCGTACCTCGACGCCCAGGCGCGCGCCGGTGCGCTGTTCACCGATCCGCGGGCGTGGGCCGCGAAGGCGATCCGCAACGTCGCGGCGATGGGTTACTTCTCCTCGGACCGCGCAATCCGCGAGTACGCCCGCGAGATCTGGGATCTCGTTCCGGTCCCGCCGGCCGGGTGAATCCGCGCCGGCCGGGGCGTCACGCCTGGTAGCGGCTTCCAATCGTCGGGATCAGGTACTCGGAGAAGGCGCGCGCGAAGTCGTAGCGCGGGGCGTACGCCCAGTCGCGACGCGCCGTCGAGTCGTCGACGTCGGCGGGCCAGGCGTCCACGATCCCCTGCCGCTTCTCGTCCACCTCGTAGGTGATCTCGGCGCCGGGGAACGCCTCCAGCACGACCTCACGGACCTCCTCGGCGGAGGGGTTGAACGCGCCGACGTTGTAGACGGTGTGGGTCAACGTCTCCCGCGGCGCCGCGGCGAGGCGGAGCAGCGCCTCGACGCCGTCCGGCATCGCCATGAACGGGATCCGGGTGTCGGGGCGCACGAAGCAGGGGTAGGGCTTGCCCTGGGCCGCGGCGTGGATCATCTCGGGGGCGTAGTCGGAGGTGCCGCCGGAGGGCACCGTCACCGCGGAGATGAGGCCCGGGAAGCGCAGGCAGCGGAAGTCCACCTTGCCGGCGAGCGGCTCGACCGCGAGCTGCTTGTAGTGCTTGGCGTAGTAGCGCCCCATGTGCTCGCAGTAGAGCTTGTTGCAGCCGTACATCGTGGTCGGCTTCGTCCACTCGTTCTCGGTGACCTTGCCGACCCTGGTCTTGGTCGCGGCGTCGGGCAGCCCGTAGGCGGCGATCGACGACGGGTACAGGAACCGCACCGGCCGCCCGTGCGACTCGCCCTGTTTCTGGGCGAACTCGAGCAGGTTCATCGTGCCCTCGACGTTGACGTGGTGCGCGGTCATCGGCGTGAACTCGCTGCGGGTGGAGAGCAGCGCCGCGAGGTGGAAGACCGTGTCCACCTCGTACTCGGAGAGGATGCGCTCGAGCAGGTTCGTGTCCAGGATCGACCCGATGAACTCCTGCGCCACCAGGCGCCCGAGCTCGGGCACGAGCGACTTCACGTCGAGGGTGATGATGGGCCGGTCGGCGTCGTTGGCCAGCGAGCCGATGAGGCCGTGGCCGATCTCGCCGGATGCGCCGGTGATGAGCACGACGGGCTTGCGCAGCATGGGAATCCTCCTGTCCGCCGGCGGGCCGATGATGCCGCCGTCCCCGGAGCGTGAAAATTAGCACAGCCTCGCCCGGCACCCAACCCGATCCTCGAGTCCACCGTTCATCGTCCCTGTGCCTCAAACCGTCATGCCCGCGAACGCGGGCATCCAGACCCTGGCCGTCATTGGCCTGTGACTGGATTCCCGCTTGCACGGGAATCACGACAAAGCAAAGTGCCTGGGCCTCACAGTCGGTCGTCAGCTCAGTGGAACTTCGGCCCCGGGCTCCGGCCCACGATCCGCGATCCACGACCCACGACCCACGATCCACGATCCACGACCCACGGTCTCTACGCGACGGTCACGTCCTTGCAGAGGTAGACGTCCTGGATCGCGTGCAGCAGCTCGACGCCCTGTGCCATCGGCTTCTGGAACGCCTTGCGGCCGGAGATCATGCCGGAGCCTCCCGCGCGCTTGTTGACCACGGCGGTGAGCACGGCCTGGGCGAGGTCGTTCTTGCCCGAGGCGCCGCCCGAGTTGATCAGGGGCGAGCGCCCGAGGTAGCAGTTGGCCACCTGCCAGCGCGTCCACTCGATCGGGTTGTCGGAGGTGAGCTTGTCGTAGACGAGCGGGTTGGTGTACCCGAACTTGATCGCCCCGTACCCGTTGTTGCACTCGGGCGCCTTCTGCTTGATGATGTCGGCCTCGATCGTGACCCCGATATGGTTGGCCTGGCCGGTGAGGTCGGCGGCGGTCTGGTAGTCCACGCCGTCCTTCTTGAACGCCGGGTTGCGCAGGTAGCACCACAGCACGGTGAACATGCCGAGCTCGTGGGCGTGTGCGAACGCCTGCGAGACCTCCTCGATCTGGCGCCGGGACTCGGCCGAGCCGAAGTACACGGTGGCGCCCACGGCGGCGGCCCCCATGTCGAACGCCTGGTCGACGCCCGCATACATCGTCTGGTCGTAGGTCAGCGGGTAGGTGAGCGTCTCGTTGTGGTTGAGCTTGAGGATGAACGGGATCCTGTGGGCGTACCGGCGCGCCACCGAGCCGAGCGCCCCGAGCGTCGAAGCGACCGCGTTGCACCCGCCTTCGAGGGCCAGCTTGACGATGTTCTCCGGGTCGAAGTACGCGGGGTTGGGCGCGAACGAGGCGGCGCCCGAGTGCTCGATCCCCTGGTCCACCGGCAGGATCGAGAGGTAACCGGTGCCGGCCAGCCGCCCGGAGTGGAAGAGCGCGGCGAGGTTGCGCAGCACGTTGACGGGGCGGTCCGACGCCGCGACGACGCGGTCGATGAAATCGGGCCCGGGGAGGTGCAGCATGTCCTTGGAAATGCCCTGGCAGGAGTAGTCCAGCAGGGCCGCCTTGTCGCCCAGGTGCGCGCGAATCTCGTCGATCATGGTGGCCTCCAGCGATCCCATTCTACCGCCACCGGTTGGCGCGGAGTCGCCGCTACGGTTCCTCCGGCGGCGCGAGGCCGAGCGCCGCGAGCGCGGCGGCGAAGTCGGCGGGCAGCGGCGCGGTGAGGATCAGCTCGGGACCCACCGGCGTCGCCGGCAGGTGCAGGCGCCAGGCGTGCAGCAGCGTGTGGCCGGGGTCGAGCAGCCGCCGCAGCGCGGGGTCGCGGACGCCGCGGTGGCGCGGGCCGCCGTAGAGGTCGTCGCCCACGACCGGGTGGCCGGCGTGCGCGAGGTGGACGCGGATCTGATGGGTGCGCCCGGTGGCCGGCTCGAGGCGCACGAGCGCCACGCCGGGGCCGCGACCGGCGACGCGGTACGCGGTCGCGGCCGCGCGTCCCGCTTCGTCCACCCGCATCCGGCGGCGGTCGCTGCGGTCGGGGCCGAGGGGGAACGACCAGCTCCCCTCGGCCGGACGTGGCCGGCCCCACACCAGCGCCAGGTAGG
>NCBR01000047.1 GCA_002279285.1 Acidobacteria bacterium 37-71-11 | reverse complement strand
CGAGGCGCGCTGCTGGGTCGCGGCCGCAGGAGCTTCGGGCCGCAGCGAGCGGGGGCGAGCAAGGCCCGAACGCCGCTTCACCCGAGGGGCAAGCAAGAGTCCACGCAGCGAAGCGAAAAGGCCCAGGCCCGCCGCTACGGCGCCTTCAATGCGCGCTCCACGGCGCGGACGGCGCGGCGCACCGCCCGCCGCGGCGGCGCCGGCGCTCCGGCATAGCGGCAGCGCTCGTGCTCGCGGGCAAGCCATCCGAGCACCCCCGCCGCAGCGGGGACCGACGCGGCTGCCGCGGCGGCGAAACCCCGCACCGTCGTCCCCGGCGCCACCTCGATGCCGCGGCGTCCTGCGGCCGCCATCACGCGGTGCAGCGCCACCGTGATCGCGGGGGCGGCGTTCCGGTCCGGCGCGCGGAACCCGGCCGGGCGCCGCCTGCGGCGCCAGAGAAGCCATGCCAGGGCGGCGAACCCCGCGGCCCCGCCCGCAAGGGGTACCGCCTGCCGCGCCCCTTTCGCCGCCACCTCGAACAAGCCGCTCGCGATGTCGAGCTGGTCGGACATCGAGAACGTCAGCACCCAGCGGTCCCACGCGCTCGCGAAGCGGTCCCACGCCTCGCGCACGGACAGCGTTCCGCCGGCCGCCAGAACGCCAGGCCGCCCCTCCGGAGGTGTCGGGTCGAAGACGCGCCAGCGGTTCTCCACATAGGCGAGCACCCAGGCGTGGGCGTTGCTCTCGCGGACCAGGTAGGTCCCGTTCCCCTCGCTCTCGCCGCCGATGTAGCCGGCCTGAAGCCGCGCCGGGATCCCCAGGGTGCGCAGCAGCAGCACCATGCTCGAGGCGAAGAACTCGCAGTGCCCTTCGCGCGCAGAGAAGAGAAACCACTGCACCGGGTCCTGCCGCACCGGCACGTTGCTGCGAAGCGAATACCGGTAGTGGGTCTGCAGGTACTGCTCGAGCGCGAGCGCCGCCGCCAGGCGGTTGGTGGTCCCGCGCGTGGCGGTGGTGGCGAGTTCGCGTAGGCGGTCGCTCCCCTTCGGCAGCTCCAGATCGGTGTCGTCCGGCGGCGGTTGCACGACGCGGGCCGGGTCGAACTCCACGGCGTACTCGAGCGGGAGCGGGGTGTGGCGCGGCACGCGGAGTGAACCCGACGGGTCGCGCACGACCGCAACCCCTGGCTGTACCGTAATCGTGGTGGCACCGAGCGGAAGGAAGAGGTTGCCCCCCTTGCGCTCGAGCACGATCTCGGCGCGCACGAGCCGGCCTGCACCCAGCCCCTCCGTCAGCGCGATCGGCCGACCTCCCCGGCCGGAAAGCCGCGCCCCCTTCAGTTTCGCGTCCACCCACCCACCGGCCCGGTAGCGGCTCAGCGTCGCCCCGGCCAGGCGCAGCCAGTCCGGACTCACGTGGCCGGACGCCACGCCGGGGAAGCTCACCCTCAGTACGGTCCGGCGCGAGAGGGTGATGTCGCCGATGCCGCGCAACGCCACCAGGGCGCGAAAGCCACTGGCGGGCTGCGCGCCGAACGGGCTCCCCGCGAACGGCGACCGCAGCCGCGGCAACAGCGCGAACAGCGGCGCCGCCACCAGCACGGCCGTCACGACCGAGGCGATCACCAGCCGAGCGGGCGGCCACGCGCCCGCCGCCGGTCGGGGGGGACCGCCCGATGCGAGCGCGACGCCGGTCAGGCGCCCGGCGGCCGCCACCACGAGCGCCAACAGCGCCACCAGGTACAGCGCCAGCGCCGGGTGCGTCGAGGACGCGATCCCGGCAACCCCCACCAGCACAACCACCCCGCCCGTCACCCGCGCCCGCTTCGCCTGCCCGCACCCGGGCAGGCGCACGGCGGCGACCAGCACGGCGAGTTGTGCGACCGGCCGCAGCACGCCGTAGCGCACGCCACCGGCCGCCACCACCGCCGCCAGGATCGCCGGGGCAAGGAGGTTCTCGGCCCACACGGGCAGGGGCGCCAGCGGCCTGCGGCTCGCGGCCACCCACGCGGCCACCGCGAGGTACGGGACCAGGAAAGGCCAGCTCACCACTCCCGTGAGCGGCAGCGGCGCCGCTACCGCGAGCGCGAGCACCGCGAGCCAGCGCTGGCGTTCGAGGACGACGCTCACCGTGGCCCCGCGAGCCGGTACACGCCGGCGCCGGCCGCCAGCGGCGGCAGCGGGTCCTCGCCCGGTCCCACCGCCTCGACGAGCGCCAGCCGCTCCAGGATGCGGCGCGCGTGCGCCGCGCCCGTTCCCGCCGGGGTCACCCGGCCGCCGACGATGAGGCCGAGCGGCTCGCCGCGGTGCAGCCGCTGCAGCGCGACGGACGCGATCTCGCTCACGACATCCTCGAAGCGCCCGAGCAGCTCGGCGTCGCCGCGGCGTGGGAGCTGCCGGTCGAGCGCCAAGAAACGTGACGGCAGCGAGCGCTCGCGGCGCTCCATGACGATGAACCGCTGCTGCCGCGCGGTCTGCTTCCAGTGGATATCGCGCCGGTCGTCGCCGGACCGAAACTCCCGCAGCTGCTCGACATCGCCCCCGCGGCGGCCGCGCCCCGGCGCAACGGCATCATCCCGGCGCACCAGACCGGAGAAGCGCGCCGCCCCGGCGCGAACCCGGCGCGGGTAGACGAGCAGCTCGCCCTCTTGCGGCCAGCGCACCGACTTGACGAAGAACCCCAGCGGCAACCGCACCTCGACCTGGACCGCCGGCAGGCGGCGGCGACCGCGGCGCCCGAACACCGTCGGGAGGGTCACCGTCACCGACCCGCCGGGAGGGACGAGCGGGACGAGCGCCTGGCCCGGCGCCCCGACGAGACGGCATACCACGAGCGCCGCCGGGAGCCAGGAGGAGGTGTTCGCAACCTCGAGTTCCAGGCCGACCGCGGCCCCCGCGAACGCCTCCCGCGGCGGCGACAGCACGACCCTGATCCGGCTCAGGGTGTGACGCGAGAACGTCCCCGAAGCCACGAACGACCCCAGGGCGAGCGACAGCAGCAGGTAGAGCGCGTTGTTGCCGGTGTTGAGCGCCGCGACGCCCAGGACCGGCACCGCGACGATGAACACCCAGAACGCCACCGTCGGCTTGAGTCCGAACCCCGGGAACGCGCTGCCGAAGCGCCCCTTTGTCCACCACCATTCGGGCCGGGTGGGGGCAATCCCCGCCCCTACACCCTGACGCGGTGGCGTCTGGTGTTCCCTGTCCCCGGCGCCCTGTCTTCTGACCACGGACCACGGACCACGGACCACGCCTTTGCTGCGCCCTCCGCCCTGCGCCCTGGTCATATCGGGACGGGCGTGCCGTCCACGACCTCGCGGATGACCGCGCGCTCGGCCTCGCTGCGGCTCCAGCCTTCGCCCGCCTCGCCGCCGGCGAGCACCACGCGGTGCGCCATCACCGGCACGGCGAGGCGCTGGACGTCGTCGGGGATCACGTACTCCCGCCCCTCGACCAGCGCCAGGGCCTGGACGGCGCGGTGCAGCGCGAGCGCCCCGCGCGTCGAGACGCCGAGCCCGAGCGCCGGATGCCGCCGCGTCCGCTGCACGAGCTCGAGGAGGTACGCGAGCAGCGCCGGGGCCACCGTTACCTCGCGCACCCTCGCCTGCAGCTGTACCAGCTCGCTCCCGTCCAGCACCGGCTGCACCGCTTCCAGCTCCCCTTCGACGCCGCCGGCGCGCAGCAGCGCCAGCTCCTCGTCCGGGGCGGGATAGCCGAGCGAGATGCGGAGCAGGAAGCGGTCGAGCTGCGACTCGGGGAGCGGGTAGGTGCCGAGGTACTCCACCGGATTCTGGGTGGCGAGCACCATGAACGGCTCGCGCAGACGGTAGCGGGTCTTCTCCACTGTCACGGTGCGCTCGTTCATCGCCTCGAGCAGCGCCGCCTGCGTCTTCGGGGTGGCGCGGTTGATCTCGTCGGCGAGCAGCACGTTGGTGAACACCGGTCCGGGCAGGAACTCGAACTCGCCGCGCTCCGCCCGCCACAGCGACACGCCGATCACGTCGGAGGGCAGCGTATCCGAGGTGAACTGGATGCGCGAGAACACCAGGTTGAGCGAGCGCGACAGCGCCTGCGCCAGCGTGGTCTTGCCCACCCCGGGGATGTCCTCGATGAGGACGTGCCCGCGGGCGAGCAACGCCGCGATGATCCAGTCGATCGCCTCGTCCTTGCCGCGGATCACCCGGGCGACGGAGCGCTTGAGACCGTCCAACTGCGCGATGACGTCAACCAGTGGCACGCCGCACCTCACCTAGGCAATGTCTGCGGGCGCAGGCGAATTCCGTTGCCGCGCGCCGCTCCTGACCGCTATCCGCCGCTACCCGCCCAGGCGGCCCGCCGCCGACGGGTCGAGCGGCGCCACCAGCACCCGCTTCGCGGCGACCGCCGCGCCCGCCAGCTCGCCGAGGCGGGCCGCGTCCGGCGTCCCGACGACCAGGTCCACGCCGAGCGCGAACGCGCGGAAACCGTCGCCGGTCGTGAACCCCTGCCCCACGAGGACCACGACGCACGAGCGCCGGAGCACGGCCGGCATCGAGGCCAGCGCCGCCGCCTGCGCCGCATCCAGGCCCGGCCCGCCCGAGCCGAGGACCACGACCGCGGCGCCGATCTCGACGTGGGCGCGGACGTCGGCCGCGCTGCCCGCCGCCACTGCGTCGAAGCCGGCGGCCGCCAGCGCTCCGAGGGCAGCCTCCGCCTGGAGCCCCGGACCGGCGAGGACGACCGCGCGCTTCACGACCGCCCCTCCCGCACGTCGAGGAGGCGCAGCTCGAGCTGCTGCGGCAGCACCGCGCTCGCCACCGCCGTGTCGAGGTCCACGTCCCCCGCCCGGACGCGGCGCTCCAGCTCGCGGTCGAACCCGATCTGGCCGTCGCGCTCGCCGTCGCGCAGCAGGTCCGCCAGCGCCCCGGAGTCGAGCGGCCCCTCCTCCAGGTGCGCCGACGTCGCCCGCGTCGCGCGCCATACCTCCACTACCGGCCGGTGGCCGTCGCGGTGCGGAACGAGCTGCTGCGTGAACGACCAGCGCAGCACGCGAGCGAGGCGCGCACGGATATCGTCCCGCTCCTCCGCCGGGAACAGCGAGAGGAAGCGCCTCATCGCCGAGGCGGTGTCGAACCCCCGCAGCGTAGACAGGAGGAGGTGCCCGGTCTCGGCGGCCTCGAGCAGGAGGCGCGCCTGCTCGGCGTTCCTCGGCTCGCTCGCCAGCACGACCTGGGCCCCCTGCCTGAGGGCGTCCGCCAGGCCAACCGCGAGCGACGGGGTGTCGGCGCCGACCTCGCGCTGGTTGACCGTAGCGGTCCCGTGGCGGTGCAGGAACTCGATCGGGTCCTCGACCGTGACGACGTGACACGAGCGCGTGGCGTTGATCTCCCCGAGCATCGCGGCGAGCGACGTGGTGCGCCCCGAGCCGGCCGGGCCGTTGACGAGCACGATGCCGTTGCGCTCGCGGCACGCCTCGCCCATCGCCGCCGGCAGACCGATCGCGGCGAGCGCCGGCACCCGCTCGGGAATCGTCCGCAGCGACACCGCGAAGGTGCCGCGCTGGGTGAACACCGCGACGCGGAACCGGCTGACCCCGGACACCGAGTACGCGAAGTTGGCGGCGCCATCCTGGCGGACCCGGGCGGCGGCCGACGGCGGCGCCTGCGCCAGCAGGTGCAGCACTACCGCCTCGGTCTGGAACGGACTCAGCCGCTCGATGCCGCCGATCGACAGGCGCACCAGCTCACCCTCGACCTGCACCTGCGGAGGCACACCCACCGCCAGCAGGACGTCGCCGCCCCGCGCCGACGCCGCCACCAGCGCCCCGAGGAACCCCGGCAGGTCGAAGTTCAGCACGCGTCAAGTATAGCGTCGCGCCTGCAGCCCGGCCGTCACCCCTCGACGCTCAACAGGAACGCGCCGCGCAGGGCGCGCGCGACGGCGAAGCCGGAGAGCGCGGGCTCGGCCTTCGGTGGGGCCTCGAGCACGACCTCGGCGCCGGCGGCGAGCACACCGGCCTCGCGGGCGCTCGCGAGAGCCGCGAGCCCATCCTCCCAGGCGGCGAACGGTGGATCGCACCAGGCGACGTCGAAGCGCAGGCCCCGCCTCGCGAGGCCGGCGAGCGCCTGTTGCGCGTCCCGCACGATCAGCTCCCATGCGTCCTCCGGCACGGCAAGCGCCGCGAAGTTGCGGCGGATGAGCTGGGCCGCGGCGGGCGCCCGCTCCACCAGCGCCGAGCGCGCGGCGCCGCGCGAGAGCGCCTCGAGCGAGTTGACGCCGGTGCCGGCGAACAGGTCGAGGAACGCCGCGCCCGCGAGGCGCGGCCCGAGGACCGCGAACGCCTGCTCGCGCAGCGCGTCCGGCGTGGGCCGCAGCGGGGCCCCCTTCGGCGGCCCAACGATCCGCCGTGAGCCCCATGCGCCCCCGGTGATCCTCATTTCGCGACCTTGCGCACCGCGAGGCGGCGCAGCTCGTTGTCCGTGATGAAGAAGGTGGCCGGGCCGTCACCAACCTGCACGTGGACGACCACGGCGCCTTCGGGGCTCGGCGCCACGCTGAGCACCTCGACGATCCGCCCGTCCTCGAGTTCGACCCGATCGCCGGCGGCCGGCTCCCACATGCTCAGGTCGTCGCGCGTCACCCTGGTGGCCACCAGCCGCGCCTCCAGCCCGTCCAGCGCCTGCGTCAGGCGCGACAAGGCGAGGCTGGGCGCGGCCGTGACCGCGTAGCGGATCAGCAGCGGATCACGGCCCGGAGGCGCCACTCGCAGCTCGACTCGCCCCGGGCCCGGTGTGTCACCCACGGTACCGAAGCGCGCAAGGCCCGGGTAGCACTCCTCGACGACCTGGGTCACGACCTTCATCTCGATCTCGGAGAGCGGCTGCCGGATGAGGTTTTCCGCCTCGCCCGTGCGGCGCCGCGCGAGCACCGCCACGCCGTTGCGGAACACCGAAACCCGGGTCACGGCGCCGTTCACGGTCACGACCCTCTCCACGATATAGGTCGGCTCGGGGGCGGCCGCCGCCGCCAGCGCCAGCAGAAATGCTCCCATCACGGCCCGCCTTCCAGCTCTCCGGCGAGCTTCACGGCGTGGGCGAGCGCGGCCGCCGGGGTAACCTTGCCGTCCAGCACCGCGGCGCGCGTCTGGCGCACCGCCGCCCCCAGCGCCGGACCGGGCCCAACCCCGGCGGCGCGGAGCTGAGCGCCGGTGACCGGCGCCGGCATCCTCGTCCAAACGGTGAGCGCGCGGCGCAGCAGCCGCCGTTCCTGCGCTCCCGCGGATGCCATCGTCACCACCACCAGGGCGGGATCGGCGCGCTCGACCGCGGCGACGACCTCGCTCGGCGCCGACCCTTTGGCGCACACCACCGCCAGGAGCTGCTCGGTCCGGCTGCGAGCGAACCCCACCGCGGCCGCGACTTTGCCCGAGAGGGCGAGCCGGCGCGCCAGCTCCCTGCCGCCCCCCTCGCCCGCGCGCGTCGCCAGGGCGGCGAGGTACACGGGCCAACGCGGGCCGCGGTAGACCTCCTCGAGCTGCGACCAGGAGAGCACCGACTCCACCTCGTGGAGGAAACCGCGCAGCGCGAGGCCCCATGCCACCCCGGGGAACACGACCGGGAAGACGTCGAGACCGGCGAGCTCCGCCAGCGCCTCGACCGGGTGGCCCTCCTCGAACAGCTCCGCGATCTCGTCGCGCAGCCGTTCACCCGACAGGCGTGCGAACACCCCCTCGAGCACCGCGACGCGGACGAGGTGGCGCGTCTCCGCCGCGATCTCGAAGCCGAGGCGCGTCGCGAAGCGCACCGCCCGGATCGCCCGCGTCGGGTCGTCCAGGAACGAGAGCGAGTGGAGCACCCGGAGCTGGCGCCGCTCGAGGTCGCGCCGCCCGCCGAAGAAGTCGACCAGCTCCCCGAACCGTCCCGGCGTCAGGTTGATCGCCATCGCGTTGATCGTGAAGTCACGGCGGTAGAGGTCCTGGCGCATCGCCGACGTCTCGACCTCGGGGAGCGCCGCCGGCGAGCGGTAGAACTCGGTGCGCGCCGTGGCGACGTCGAGACGGACGCCGTCGGCGAGGTGGACCGCCGCCGTGAGGAACGGCTCGTGGGGGTGCGAGCGCCCGCCGAAACGAGAGACCAGGCGCTCGGCCAGCTCAACGCCGTTCCCCTCCACGACCACGTCGACGTCCTCGAGCGCCCGCCCGAGCAGCACGTCCCGCACCGCACCGCCGACCAGGAACGCGCGCCCGGCCGCGTCGTGCGCCAGCTCGCCGGCCGCCGCCAGGACCTCCAGGAGCGCAGGCGGCAGGCTGCGGCGCAGCTGCCGGCCGACGTCGTGCACCACCGGCCGCGTCCCCGCCAGCCGCCGGTCCACGCGCGCGCCCTCCGCGAGCTGGCGCTCGTAGAGGCGGCGGAAGAGGTCCATGCGCGTGATGATCCCCCACCCCGAGGGGAGCGCCACCACCACGAAGCGGGTCTGTCCTTCCATGAACACCCGCTGGACGTCCTCGAGCGCGGCGTCGGCGCTCACCTGCGGCACGCCGGGCCGCATCACGGTCGTGACCGGCCTGTCGCCGAGGCCGCCCGCGACCGCGCTGTCCAGGACCTGGCGGGTCACCGTCCCGACGAGCCGGCCCGCGTCCTCGACGGGCATGGCGTTGATCCGCAGGCGCACGAGGCGTTCCTTGGCCTCGGCGGCCGTGAGCGAGGCCGGGCAGGTGTGCAGGTACGGCGTCGCGAGCGACGCCGCGTTCGCGCGCGATCCCACCGAGGCGGCGATCTCGCCCAGGAGCTGTTCGGCCACCTCGACGGCGCTTCGCCCGCGCAGGCGGGCGGCCGCGGCGGTCGCGTGGCCGCCGCCGCCGAGGGGCGCGAGCAGCTTGCCGGCGTCCACCCCGTGGACGCTCGAGCGCGCGATGACGATGAGCTGCGGCGGCGCCTCGAGGAGGGCGATCACCACCGGCAGGTCGAAGATCTCGGCGTAGCGGTGGATCACGTATGCGGCCTCCTCGACCTGCTCGTTCGGCCGGACGACCGTGATCACGACCCGCACCCCCCCGACCTGGTGCTCGACCGCACCCTCGACGAACTGGTTCAGGAGCTGGAGCTGCGCCGGCTCGAGCGGCCGCAGGACGTAGCGCCGCACCCATTCGAGGCGCGCCCCGTACCCGAGCAGCCACGCCGCGGCGGCGACGTCGGCCGCGGTGGTGTCGAGGTAGGTCAGGCCGCCGGTGTCCTCGTAGATCCCGAGGAGCAGCAGCGACGCGGTCACGGGGTCGGGCGTGACGCCACGCCGTTGCAGCTCGCCCACGACCACCGTGCAGGTCGCCGCTACGGGTGCCGTCAACACCTCGGCCGACGGGATGGCGTCCGCGGCCTCGGGGTGATGGTCGACGACCCACACCGGGCACCCGGCCGCCGCGATCAGCTCGCCCACCTCCCCGAGCCGGCGCCACGACGAGCAGTCCACCACCGTGGCCTCGGTGATGCGCGCCCGGCGCAGCTCGCGCACCCGGACCTCCGGCAGCTCGATCCCCTCGGCCGCGAGGAAGCGGCGGACCGCCACCTCCTGCGAGCCGGGGAAGACGACCCGGGCCCCGGGCGCCAGCAGCAGCGCGCCGGCCACCGCCCCGAGGGCGTCGAAGTCGGCGCCGAGATGGGTGGTGATGACCTTCACCCCGTCAGTTTACTGCCCGCCACCCCCGCGACGGCGGCCGCCGCGCGGAATTTCCCCGGGTCGGACGTGGCTTGGTAAGATGGTTGGAAGCTCCGGGGAGGGATCATGGCTCGCAAGGACCTGTTGGTGATCGCGACGATCGGTGCCGCCGTGGCGGCGCTCGCGGTCAGGGCGCAGACGCCACTTTCGTACGCGAAGGACGTCGAGCCGATCTTCGTCAAGGCGTGCGCCAACTGCCACGGCGGCGACAACCCGAAGAAGGGGCTCGACCTCTCCAGCGGCAAGGGGTACGCGGACCTGACGCAGCACAAGAGCCAGGAGTCCCCGCTGATGGCGCTGGTGAAGCCCGGCGACCCGGCCGGCTCCTACCTCTGGCTCAAGGTCTCCCACACCGCGCTCGAGGGCAGGGGGATGCCGCGCACCCTGTTCGGCTCGAAGAAACTGCCGCAAACCGAGCTCGACACGGTCAGGGACTGGATCATCCAGGGCGCAAACCCGTAGAGACCGGGGTCCGGGGTCCGGCCTCCGGAGAGACCGTGGGTCGTGAATCGTGGATCGTGGGTCGACGAGACGTGGCCGGGGTGGCCGCGCCTGGGATAATCAGATGAAGGGGCGGGCGAGGAGGCCGGCGGCGACCGCGGTGAGGCGCTGCCAGCGCGGCAGCTCGGCGCGACGGGCGAACGCCGCCGGCGGGTCGGCGGCGACGCGGTCGAGGACGCGGCGGTAGACGCCGCCCATCACCCGCACCGCCGGGCGCGAGCCGGCCTCCAGCATCCCCGGCAGCGGGTTCGCGGCGCGGAAGTGCTCGCGCGCCCTGGCGCACTCGAACGCCATGAGCGCGGCGTAGCCGGCGCCGTCCACCTGTCCGTTCTCGATGTCGTGTTCGCCCACGCCGAAGCGCTCCAGTTCGTCGAGCGGCAGGTAGATCCGGCCGCGGCCCACGTCCTCGCCGACGTCGCGGCAGACGTTGGTGAGCTGCAGCGCCATCGCCAGGTGGCGCCCGGCCGCGGTCGCCTCGTCCCGGAGCACCCCGAAGATGGCCAGCGAGATGTCGGAGATCGTCACGGCGACCAGCTCGCAGTAGCGCTCCAGCTCGGCGAACGTGCGGTAACGGGTGCGTTCCAGGTCCATGCGGCAGCCCTCGACCAGGCCGAGCAGCGCTTGCTTCGGGATCGGGAACGACGGCAGGACCTCCGCCAGGGCGGCGGTCGCCGCGGTCCCAGGCCGCCCGCCGTACGTGCCCTCGATCTCCTCGCGCCAGCCGTCGAGGCGGCGGTGCAGCTCGGCGCGGGGCACCTCCGGGCCGGCCTCGTCCACGATGTCGTCGGGGATGCGGCACGCCGCGTACGCCGCGTACACCGCCCTGCGCTTGGCCGCCGGCAGCAGGCGGAACCCGAGCGAGAAGTTGGCGCCGCGGCGGTGCGCCAGCCGCCGCACGTGCGCGCGGTTGCCGCTCACGGCTCGCGCTCCAGCTTCCGGCACCAGCCGCACACGCCCGCGTGCCGGCAGTCGCGCCGCTCGCGCCACGCCGCCATCACCACGCGCGCCAGGGCGTCCTTGGCGAGGTCCGGCCGTTGCAGCCGCAGCAGCAGGCGGCGGAAATCGGTGCGGCCCGCGCGCCGGCAGAACGCCGCGAACGCGCGGCGCCCGAGCCGCTCGTAGAGGAAGCGCGCCGCG
Source organism: Acidobacteria bacterium 37-71-11 (assembly GCA_002279285.1). Taxonomy (GTDB): domain Bacteria; phylum Acidobacteriota; class Thermoanaerobaculia; order Thermoanaerobaculales; family Thermoanaerobaculaceae; genus RBG-13-68-16. The sequence goes on along the minus strand of NCBR01000047.1, from coordinate 609 downwards.
ACCGTCGTCCGCATCGGCCGCTGCACCGACGCCGAAAACGCCCGCGCGTCCCACCGCCCGGCGATCCCGGCCGCCGTCAGACCGGCGGTGCGCAGCGCCAGGCGGTTGCCGAGTCCGAAGAGGAAGTCCTGCACGCCGGCCGCCTCGCCGACGTACCAGCGCCCGTCGGCCGCGCGCAGGTGGCGGGGCACGGAGAAGTTCATGAACTGGCCGTGCTCGCGCCCCTCGCGCACCGCGAACTCGCCGAACACCTCGCGGAAGCGGCGCCACGCCAGCTCGTGGGCCTGCGGGAGCCCGGCGAGCCGCCGCACCTGCGCCACGCCGAAGGTGCCGTGCCCGCCCAGGCAGAACAGGTACGCGTAGCCGGTCGGCGTGATCGTCGGGTCGAAGAGGACGGCGACCGTGTCGGCGAGGTCCGAAGCGAACACCAGCTCGCGCGCGGCGCCGTCGGCCTGGCGCGGGCCGGTCGCAACGACCTCGGCGTCCGCCGGCGCCGGCACACCCTCGCGCAGCGTCACCCCGACGGCAAGCGCCAGCGAGCGCAGCCAGGAGTCCATGCTCCCCTCGGGTCCGCCGCGGCGGACGAAGTAGGCGTACGGCGCCGCGCTC
>NCBR01000396.1 GCA_002279285.1 Acidobacteria bacterium 37-71-11 | reverse complement strand
CGCGCGCCCGAGGAGGTCGATCTCATCATCCTGGGGACCGACTCCCCCGACTACATCACCCCGGCGACGTCGGTGGTGTTGCAGCACAAGCTCGGCGCCAGAAGCGCCGGCACCTTCGACGTCGGCTGCGCGTGCGCCTCGTTCCCGACCGGGCTCGCGATCGGCGCCGGGATGATCGCCACCAACCCGGGCCTCAAGGTCGTGCTGGTCGTCGGCGTCTACATGATGCACAAGCTTACCGACCCCAACGACCCGATGATCTTCTTCTACGGCGACGGCGCCGGCGCCGCGGTGCTCGAACCGCGCGAAACGCCGGGTTTCGTGTCTTCCGCGTCGCAGGCCGGCGGCGAGTACCACCGGCACTGGGGGATCTACTCGGGCGGCACCTTCGAGCCGGCGACGGTCGAGTCGGTCAACGCCGGCCGCACCACCGTGAAGATCCTCGACCGTTACCCGCCGGAGATCAACCACGAAGGGTGGCCGCGTCTGGCAAGGCGGGTCGCCAACGAGGGCGGCTTCGCCTTAGGGGACATCGACTTCATCATCTTCACCCAGGTGCGCAAGCCTTCGATCGAGCTGGTCATGGCCGACCTCGGCTTGCCGATGGCGAAGACCCACACGATCATGGAGCGGTGGGGCTACACCGGCTCCGCCTGCATCCCGATGGCGCTCGACGACGCCATCGCGAAAGGTAAGATCCGTTCGCACGACCTCGTCGTGATGGTCGGGTCGGGCGTGGGGTACAACCAGGCGGGGGCGGCGTTCAGGATGCCGTGACGACCGTGGATCGTGGGTCGTGGATCGTGAGTAGGGCGGCGTTCGCCGCACGGCGATGCGGCTGGCTGGTCGTCGAATTACCACCTACGAGCCACGAACCACGGGAGGGTCCATGCGGGTGAGGATGATTATGCTGGTCGTGATCGTGGCGGTTGTGGTGGCGGCGGGGGCGTGGGTCGGGTGGATGGTCAGGTACCGGCCGCTGACGGTGTTCGCCTGGCAGACGCGGGCGGCGCTGCGCATGGCGGGGCTGCGGAAGGTGCAGGTGGCTGCTCCGATTGGTGAGCAGACCGCATTCGTCGGCGGGCGGGGCCCCGTGGTCGTGTTCCTGCACGGCGCCGGCGACAACGCCGGCACG
>NCBR01000395.1 GCA_002279285.1 Acidobacteria bacterium 37-71-11 | reverse complement strand
GGCGGTACTGATGCTCGTGCCGCTCTCGGCCGCTCTCATCGACGAGGTGTGGTGGCGGCGCCTGGTGGCGAGCCTGGCGGTCGCGACCACGATCCTGGCGGTGTGGGGGCTCGTCCAGTACGCTCAGGGGTTCAACGACCTCGAGCATCGCATCACCGGCCCGCTGTCGCACTACATGTTGTTCGCGGGCTGGGTGCTGCTGGGCGTGGTGGTCGTGCTCGCCGAGCTGCTGCTCAACCCCGTCCGGCGCGTGTGGCTGCTGCTGCCGCCGGCGGTGCTCGGGACGGTCGCGCTGCTGCTGTCGTACACGCGCAACGCCTGGGTCGGGCTCGCGGCCGCGCTGCTGGTGCTCGCGGCGGTGTGGCGCCGGCGCCTGTTGGTGCTCTACCCGGTGATGGCTCTGGCGCTCTGGCTCGTCTTCCCTCGCTCGGTGCTGGACCGGGTCGTCTCGGTCTTCGACCTCAAGCAGGCCTCCAACTACGACCGCGTCTGCATGACGCTCTCGGGCGTCCAGATGATCCGCGACTACCCGATCACCGGGGTCGGGCTCGACATGGTGAAGCGGATGTACCCTCTCTACCGGCGCGACGACGCCCCGCGGTGGCGCGTACCCCACCTGCACAACAACATCATGCAGATCGCCGCGGAGCGCGGCCTGCCGGCCCTCGGGGCGTACCTTTGGCTGATGGGGGCGTTCTTCACGGTGACGTGGCGCGCGCTGCCGCACCTCTCGGGGAGGCACCGAGCCGCGGTGGCGGCGTCGCTCGCGTCGGCGGTCGCGATCTCGATCGCGGGTCTGTTCGAGTACAACTTCTGGTTCGCCAACATCCAGTACCTCATGCTCGTGCTGCTCGGCGCGGGCGTCGGCCGCGTGGAGGGGGCCTCGGCGTGAGCGAACGCACCTACGGCGTGGGCGAGCTGGTCCGCGAGGTCAACGCGGCCCTGCAGGGGTTCGGCGAAGTGTGGGTGCGCGGCGAGCTGTCGGGGGTCAAGGTGGCGAGCTCGGGCCACCGGTACTTCCAGCTCAAGGACGCCGAGGGGCAGCTCTCGTGCGCGATGTGGGCGAAGCGGGCCGACCGGCTCCGGTTCGAGCTGGTGGACGGGCAGGCGGTCCTGGTGCGGGGCCGCCTCGAGGT
>NCBR01000394.1 GCA_002279285.1 Acidobacteria bacterium 37-71-11 | reverse complement strand
GCGCTCACCGAGCTGATCGGCCAGGTCAAGGCGCTCGACATGGCCGCCGTCCACGCCGAGGCCGCCAAGCACCAGCAGACCGCCACCGCCTGATCGAGAGCTCCATTCGGATGTAGCCGCCGTGCGGGCGTCGCGAGGCGCCCGCGCGGTCTGTCGACACTCCCGTGGGGCGGGCGCCCTCGCCCGCCCTGCGGACGCCTCGTACGACAATGTAGGGGGGGGGCTTGCCCCCGCCCGCGTTGGACGTGTCCGAATGTCCATCCGCTCGCGGGCGGCCGCAAGGGCCGCCCCTTCTACGCAGGAATTTGACGACAGCGCGCCCGGCGGGCGGGCCCCACATGAAGAAAACCTTGGGGCTACAGACGCAACGACCCGTCACGCGAGGCCTTGTCTTGCTCCCAGATGTGGGGCGCGACCGCCGGGCGCGCTTCTTCGTGCCCTCCGGGGAGCGGGCCCACAGCTTCGGAAGGCAACGACCGCGCGCCCGGCGGGCGCGCCCCACATCAAGACACCCGCGAGGTGGGGCGGCGGTTGACGGACTCTTTCGCCGGCCTGTACCGTTGCGTGTAGCGGGAGGCAGCACTGCGAATGGACCAGACCACGCGTCGTCGGACCCATGCGGTGGACGTCGGGACCGTCCGGATCGGGGGCGGGGCACCGGTCGTCGTGCAGTCGATGACCTCCACCGACACCGCCGACGTGGCGGCCACCGTCAAGCAGACGCTCGAGTTGGCCCTCGCCGGCTCGGAGCTGGTGCGGGTCACGGTGAACCTGCCGGAGGCGGCGGCCGCGGTGCCCGAGATCCGCGCCCGCCTCGACGGCGCCGGCTGCGCCGTCCCGCTGATCGGCGACTTCCACTACAACGGCCACACCCTGCTCCGCGAGTTCCCCGCCTGCGCGCGGGCGCTGGCCAAGTACCGCATCAACCCCGGCAACGTCGGCCACGGCGCCAAGCGCGACGAGCAGTTCGCGACGATCTGCCATATCGCCGCCGACAACGGCAAGCCGGTGCGCATCGGGGTCAACGCCGGGTCGCTCAATTCGGAACTGGTCGCCGCGAAGATGTCCGAGAACGCCGCCCGCAACCTCGGCAAGAGCTCGGAGGAGGTCATCAACGAGTGCATGGTGGCCTCGGC
>NCBR01000228.1 GCA_002279285.1 Acidobacteria bacterium 37-71-11 | reverse complement strand
TAGCGCTTCCAGGTGCGCAGGTCCTCGCTGTTCGGCACGAACGCCAGCGTCTTGCCGTCGGGCGAGATCTCGCCGAACTCGCCGTACGGCACCGGCAGCCTCTCCGGCAGACCGCCCTGGGCCGAGAGCTTGTAAAGCTGGTCGAAGCGCAGGCGCCCGCTCGCCATCGGCGAGGCGTAGAGGATCGACGTGCCGTCCGGGTACCAGTTCAGCATCCGGTCGGGCATCGGGTGGTGGGTGAGGCGCCGCGGCATCCCGCCGCCGGCGGGCATGACGTAGATGTCCTCGTTGCCGTCGTAGTTGCCGGTGAACGCGATCAACGAGCCGTCCGGCGAGAAGCGCGGGAACGACTCCTCCCCCTTCGGGGTCGAGAGCCGCGCGGCGACCCCACCCCCTTTCGGGGCGACCCAGACGTCGCCCGCGTACACGAACGCGATCTGCGTCGCGGACACGGCGGGCTGGCGCATCAGGCGGGCATCGACGGCCGCGAGGGCCGGCACGGCGACGGCGGCGAAGACGGCGACCAACAGCGCATTGCGAAGATCTCTCATCAAGTTGCCTCCCGGAGGTGGGGTCGTGCGACCCGCTGGTTGCGAGCCCCGCGCGGCGTTTGCCGCGGTAGGGGCGGTGCGTTGCTCGATTCGAAGTGGCACTTCTCGGAGGGAAAACAACGGGGACCGTTCCGCCGCATCCCGGCGCCTCGACCGGCGCCGCCCGGAGATGGATGCTCGCCCAGGCCTGCGCACGTCAGCGCGCCGCGACACTGGGCAACAGGAATGCCAGCGGCCGGCGCTGCAGCGCCGTTCCGACCACCGCTCCGATCCCGACGACGTTGGCGAGGAGCCAGACGGCGGCGCCCAGCACCGGGACGAGCGTGAGGCCGCAGAGCACGAGCAGCGCCACGCCAGCGCGCGCGATCTCGCCGCGCAGGGCGAGCGGCAGGTGGCGCCCAGCCACCTCACCCAGGAGCGAGGCCACCGCCACGACGCCCACGAGCTTCGCCAGGAGCAGGACGGCCACCGCGAGGAGCAGGAACGTCACGCCGGCCGGCGAGCCGGTCAGCACCATGGCGAGAACGACGGCGGCGAGCCACACCAGCAGGGCGAGCGCCCCGACGAGCGGGGCCCGCCAGCGCTGCCCGGCGAGCTGCCTCCCGACCGACCGAACCGCGCCTGGAAACGCCAGCAGCAACAGCGAACCGAGCACGGCCCAGACGCCCGCCCGGAGCAGCGCGAACCCCCAGGCGGACGCGGCGTCGCCGCGCGGGATGTCGCCGCTCGGAGCGAACGGTGCGAGCCCCCACTCGGAGGCGACGCGCCCGCTCACCGCGCCGGGCCCAGAGGTCCGCCCACCCAGCGCAACGACGTCGCCCCGGACCGAGCTGCCGGGGGCCAGCTCGACGTCGCCGCCCACCGCCACCACGTCCCCGACCACGTCGGAGGTGATCCGGACATCGCCCAGCAACGCGACCACGGGGCCGGCGGTCGGGCGGTCCACCACCACGGTTCCGCCCACCTGAGGGAGCGGCGCGGTGGCCAGCACGCCCGCCAGGAGCACGCCGATCACGGCCGTCCCCCGGCGCGCGCGCGCGCCACCAGCGAGACGACTGCCCAGCCGCCACCGAGGGCGGTGAGGGCGAGCCACACGACGAACCAGGCGCCGCCGGCCGCTGCCAGCATCCGGGCCGCGGCCGCACCGCCGCGGGCGGCCGCGAGCGCGTCGAGCGCCGAAGACGCGATCCAGCCGAGCACACCCCCGAGGGCAGCCGGCAAAGAGGCGACGGCCGTCGCGGCGGGGATGCCGCCCAGCAGCACCAGGCCCGACGCCACCAGCGCCAGGCCGGCGGCGAGCGGCAGCCAGGCGGCGAGCCGGCGCCGCTGCCATGCGGCCGGAGACAGCGCCGCCACGATCCGTCGCACGCTCTCGGGGTCGGCCTGGGGTGGTTCGAGACGGCCGAGCACGGCGAGGATGGCCGCATGGGCGCGGCACCCCTCGCACGCCTGGATGTGGGCGGCCGCGTCCGCGTCGCTCGCGGCCCCGCCCGCTTCCAGCCTCCGGCGGATCTCAGCGCAACTCTCGCTCACCCCAGACCCCCCAACTGCCCCAGGTACGGCCCCAGGGCCTCTCGTAATACGCTGTGCGCGCGGAAAAGTTTGTTCTTCACGGTGCCGAGCGGTAGCTCTTTCAAATCAGCGATTTCGTTGTACGACAACCCGACGAGGTGGCGCAGGCTCACCAGCTCGCGGTAGGCGGCCGGAAGGCGCTCGATCTCGCGGGCAAGCGCCTCGGCCAGTTCCCGGTTGGCGAGCTCTCCGAGCGGGCCGCGGCGGGGATCGGCGGGGTCGAGACGGATCTCGCCGCCCTCGTCGTCCTCGCCGATGTCGAGCGACACGGTGGGCTGGCGCCGCCGCCTCAGGTGGTCGATCGCCACGTTGTGCGCGATGCGGAACAGCCAGGTCGAAAACCGGAAGCGCTCGTCGTACTGGTCGAGGTGCCGCCAGGCGCGGATGAACGATTCCTGGACGAGGTCGCGCGCCTCCTCCTCGACCGCCACGATCCCGCTCACGTACGCCCGGAGCTTGGGCTCGTAGCGGCGCACCAGGGTCGCGAAAGCTCCCTCGTCGCCCGCAAGGACGCGGGCAAGCACGATCGCGTCGTCGTCCGGCACCGCCGGTAGTGTAGCCCGAATTCCGGCCGTCGCAGCGCCGCGCGGACGGTCGCACACCGCTAGGAACAGCACGGGGGCGCTCTTGTGAAACGATATTGCAAAGTCACGCGACCGGTGTAGAATGCGGTTGCCACGCGGGGGAGCCGGCCGGGTGTCCGGCCGCGATCCGGAAAGCGCGGCGACTCCCCGCCTGCGGGCGGGAAACCCTCAAGGAGAGAGGCCAATGTCCAAACTCAACCCCTTTGAAATGGCCCAGCGCCAGTTCGACGAGGTTGCGGACCAGCTCGGGCTCGAAGCCGGGGTGCGCGCGATGCTGCGCATGCCGCTGCGCGAGTTCCACTTCCGCATCCCCGTACGGATGGACGACGGCAGCCTCAAGGTGTTCGACGGCTTCCGCGTCCAACACAACGACGCGCGCGGCCCGGCCAAAGGCGGAATCCGGTGGGCGGCCAACGAGACGATCGACACCGTCCGCGCCCTCGCCACCTGGATGACGTGGAAGTGCGCGGTGGCCGACATCCCGCTCGGCGGCGGCAAGGGCGGCATCATCGTCGATCCCTCGACGCTGTCCGTCACCGAGAAGGAGCGCCTCTGCCGCGGCTGGGTCGACCAGATGTGGAAGAACATCGGCCCGCGGACCGACGTGCCGGCGCCGGACGTAGGCACCACGCCGCAGATGATGGGTTGGATGATGGACGAGTACTCGAAGCTGCGCGGCGAGTACACCCCGGGCGTCATCACCGGCAAGCCCCTCGGCGGCGGCGGCTCGCTCGGCCGCACCGAGGCGACCGGTTTCGGCGTCATCTACACGGTCCGCGAGGCGCTCAAGCACCTCGGGATCGACCCCAAGGGCAAAAAGGCCTCGATCCACGGCTTCGGCAACGTCGCGCAGTACGCGGCGATCGGCTTTATCGAGCACCTCGGCGGCGTCGTCGTCTGCGTCGGGTGCTACGACCGCCACGACAAGAAGGCGTACACCTTCAGCAAGGACACCGGCATCGACCCGCACTTCCTGATGTCGATCACCGACCAGTACGGCACCATCGACAAGGACAAGGCCAAGGCCGCCGGCTATGCGATCGAGGACGCCAACGCCTGGATCGCCAAGGACGTCGACGTGCTCATGCCGTGCGCGATCGAGGGTGTGCTCAACGCCGAGACGGTCGGCATGATCAAGCCTTCGGTGAAGCTTATCGTCGAAGGCGCCAACGGTCCGACCACACCGGACGCCGACGTCGAGATCAAGAAGCGCGGGACCTTCCTGATCCCCGACTTCCTCTGCAACTCCGGCGGCGTCACCTGTTCCTACTTCGAGAGCGTGCAGAACGACATGAACTTCTACTGGTCGAAGGACGAGGTCGTCAAGCGCCTCGACGACAAGATGACCGTCGCGTTCCACGCCGTGCTCGACATGTCGCTGAAGAAGAAGGTCTACATGCGCAACGCGGCGTACATGGTCGCCATCGACCGCGTCGCGACCGCCATGAAGCTGCGCGGCTGGGTGTAGAGGCGGGGGTTCGGGGTCCGGGAAAGACGACGACACGAAGCGAAGCACAGGGGGCCCTCCGGGGCCCCCTTCAATTGATGAGTGGAGCGGGCCCCTGCGGCCGCCAGCGAATCGGAACGTAGATCCTATGCTGGCGGTCTGGGTGGGAAGGGAGAGGGCTGCGGTTGGTACGCTGAGTCCAATCGAGGAAGAAAGGAGAAGAGCGATGCCAGCCACA
>NCBR01000227.1 GCA_002279285.1 Acidobacteria bacterium 37-71-11 | reverse complement strand
ACGGCGAGGGTCCGCCCGCCGATCTGGCCAGCTCGGTCGCACGCGCAGGCGGGTCGGAGGGCGGCGCTCGATGCGCCGCCCGAGCGACACGGCCGCAGCTCGCGGGCCAAAAGAAGAGGCCTCACGCAGTGAAGAAGAAGACCAACGCCAGCCGCGGGAGTGAGCCATCGGGATAAGCGTCCGGCATTCTCAAAGCCAGTCGCCCGGTTCGGATAGACTTGCACCTTCTGACGGGTGGCGCGTTCGCCGGTGGTGCTCGGACGTCGCAACGGGGGGTGGGTCTGGACAGGATTGGGACGGGACTCTCCGCGCCGGGGACACGGAGGGGGGCGGCGTCCACGCGCACGCCGGCGGCGGTCGTGTTCGACCTCGACGGCACGCTCGCCGACTCATTCGCTGGCATTCGTTTGGCGCTCAACGCGGCGCTCGCCGAGGAGGGGATCTCCGAGCGCGACCTCGGCTGGGTGCGGATCCACGTCGGCCGCGGGGCCCTGGAGTTGGCGCGCGACGCCGTCGGCGAGCGGGCGGACGGCGCGTTCCTGGCCGCGATGACGGCCCGCTACCTCGAGCTCTACCGCGCGACCTACCTCGATCACACGCCACCCCTGCCCGGCGCCGCCGCGGCGCTCGAGTTCGTGGCGGCGGGGACCGCGGGGCGGGTTGCGGTCGTGTCCAACAAGGACGAGGCGCTCTCGCGCCTGTGGCTGCGCCACGCCGGCTTCGAGCGCCACGTGCGGGCCGTCGTCGGCCCCGACACGTACGGCGTGCGCAAGCCCGACCCGGGCGCGCTGCTGCCGGTGCTGCGCGGCTTCGGGGTGGCGCCGGCGGACGCGCTGATGGTGGGCGACATGGTGGTGGACGTCGCCGCCGGCGCCGGCGTCGGGACGCCCGTGGTCGGCGTCAACGCGGATCCGGTCGCGGCCGCGGCGCTGCGTGCGGCCGGCGCGACGGCGGTGCTCGGGCGCGTGGGTCAGCTGCCGGCGTGGCTGGTGCGGCACGGGCGGGGGTGGCGTTACGATGGGCCGGTGCTTGGCGAGCTCGGATGAGCGGCGGGCGAAAGGAAGAAGCATGAACGGCAAGCTTTGCGTGGGTCTCGTCTTCGGCGGCCGTTCCGGAGAGCACGAGGTGTCGGTGGTCTCGGCCGGGTCGGTGGCTGGGGCCCTGGACCGGTCGCGTTACGAGGTCATCCCCATGGGGATCGACCGGAGCGGCCGCTGGGCCGACGCCGGGACGGCGGCCGCGGTGCTGGCGGCGGCCAGCGCGACGCCCAACGAGGTGCCGGAGTTCAGCGGCGCCACACGGCTCGACCCGCGCCTGCAGGACGGCTCGTTGGACGTGGTGCTCCCCATCCTCCATGGGCCGTTCGGCGAGGACGGCACGATCCAGGGCCTCTGCGAGGTGCTGGACCTCCCCTACGCCGGGTGCGGCGTCGCAGCGAGCGCCGTCACCATGGACAAGGTCCTCTCCAAGAGGCTGTTCCGCGAGGCTGGCCTGCCCACGCCGCGGTTCGAGACGCTGACCGCGGCCGAGTGGGGGCGCGAGCGCATCCGCTGCGAGGCGCGTGGCCTGGCGCTGAGGCTCCCCCTGTTCGTCAAGCCGGCGCGTCTCGGGTCCTCGGTCGGGATCAGCAAGGTGAATGACGCCGAGGAGTTCGCCGGGGCGGTCGAGCTGGCGCTCGGCTACGACGATCTGGTGATCGTCGAGGAGGGGATTCCGGGGCGGGAGATCGAGGTCGCCGTGCTCGACGGCGAACCCCCGCTCGCCTCGCTCCCGGGCGAGGTCGTGCCGGGGCACGAGTTCTACGACTACGCGGACAAGTACCTCGACGACGCCTGCCGGCTGCTGGCGCCGGCGCCTCTCGATCCGGGGCAGGTCGCCGAGGTGCAGCGCCTCGCGCTCGCCGGGTTCGCGGCCCTGGGGTGCGAGGGCATGGCGCGCGTGGATTTCCTCCTCGACCGGCGCGATGGCCGCTTCCTCCTCAACGAACTCAACTCGATCCCGGGGTTCACCTCGATCTCGATGTTCCCGCGCTTGTTGGGGCTCTCCGGGGTCGGCTTCGGGGAGGTCCTGGACCGCCTCATCGAGTGTGCGCTCGCCCGCCACGCCCGCAGGCAACGGCTGGCGGCCGCGGCGCTGCGGCCGCTCGAGGTGCGCGCAAGGCCGGGGGCGGGGTAGGCCGGAGGTCCCGGACGAGCGAACCGGGAACGGTGAACGCGCAACGGGGGTGCCCCGGCCTGCCAGCGATTCTTCCGAGTATTTGCTATTCTCTCTCTCCGGCTTCGGCCTTGATTGCGGGCCGGCGACGCCGTACCATATAGCGCTTGTGAATTCGTTCATTTGCGGCCCCGAGGGGGCGAGGAGGTTGCCATGAGCACAGGAAAGGTCACGCGCGAGGAGTCCCTCGCCTACCACACCGGCAAACACCACGGCAAGGTGTCGGTGGTCCCCACCAAGCCGTGCCTGACGCAGCGCGATCTCTCGATGGCGTACACGCCCGGCGTCGCCGAACCGTGCCGCGAGATCGAACGTGACCCGGCGCTCGCCTACGAGTACACCAGCAAGGGGAACCTGGTGGGGGTGATCTCGAACGGCACCGCGGTGCTCGGGCTCGGGGACATCGGCGCCCTCGCCGGCAAGCCCGTGATGGAGGGCAAAGGCGTCCTCTTCAAGCGCTTCGCCGACATCGACATCTTCGACATCGAGATCGACACGCACGACCCCGACGAGGTGATCAGGTTCTGCCAGCTCATCGAGCCGACGCTCGGCGGCATCAACCTCGAGGACATCAAGGCGCCCGAGTGCTTCTACATCGAGGAGACGCTCAAGAAGACGATGAAGATCCCCGTCTTCCACGACGACCAGCACGGCACGGCGATCATCTCCGCAGCGGCGTTCCTGAACGCGATCGAGGTGACCGGCAAGCGGATCGGCGACGTCAAAGTGGTGTTCTCCGGCGCCGGCGCCGCCGGCATCGCCTGCGCCAAGCTCTACCTGAACCTCGGCGTCAAGCTGAAGAACCTCTTCTTCGTCGACACCAAGGGCGTCATCTACAAGGGGCGCAAGGAGGGGATGAACCCGTACAAGGAGCAGTTCGCCCAGGACACCGACGCCCGCACCCTGGCGGACGTGATGCACGGCGCCGACGCGTTCGTCGGCGTGTCGGGTCCCAACGTGGTGACTGCCGAGATGCTCCGCTCGATGAACCACGACCCGATCGTCTTCGCGATGGCGAACCCGGATCCGGAGATCACCTACGAGCTCGCGGTGGCGACGCGCAAGGACGTCATCATGGCGACCGGGCGCTCGGACTACCCGAACCAGGTCAACAACGTCCTCGGTTTCCCGTTCATCTTCCGCGGCGCGCTCGACGTGATGGCGAGCCAGATCAACGAGGAGATGAAGATGGCGGCCGTCAAGGCGCTCGCCTCCCTGGCCAAGGAAGACGTGCCGGATTCCGTCGTCCGCGCCTATGGCGGCAAGCCGTTCAAGTTCGGGCGGGAGTACCTGATCCCGAAGCCGTTCGACCACCGCGTACTGCTCTGGGAGGCACCGGCGGTCGCCGGGGCTGCGATCGCCTCCGGTGTCGCGCGCAAACCGTGGTCTTCGAGGGAAGACTACGTCCGGGAGCTGGAGTCGCGGCTGTCGCGGATCCGCCGCGTCATGCACGTCGTCATGGACAAAGCCAAGGCCGACCCCAAGCGGATCGTGTTCGCCGAGGGCGACCACCCGAAGATCGTGCGCGCGGCCAAAATCCTGGTGGACGAAGGTATCTGCACGCCGGTCCTGGTGGGCGCCAAGGCGGCAATCGAGCCGCTGCTGAAGGAGTTCGAGGTCGCGAAGGAAAGGGTCGAGGTCGTGGAACCGACATCGCACCCCAAGTTCGACTCCTACGTGAAGAAGTTTCACGAACTGCGCTGGCGGCGCGGGATGGCGCCGGAGGACGCGGCCAAGGCCCTCAAGGACCCGGTCTACTTCGGCAACATGATGGTGCGCGAGGGCGACGCCGACGGGCTGATCTCGGGCCTCACGATGCACTACCCGGACACCATCCGGCCGACGCTCCAGATCCACCACAGCGATGGCGTCGAGGGCCGGGTCGCCGGGGTCTACCTCCTCTTGTTCGAGGACCGGATGATCTTCATCGCCGATACCACGGTGACGCTCGACCCCACCGCCGAAGAGCTGGCGGAGATCGCGCACGGTGCCGCCGAGGTCGCACGTGACTACTTCGATGTCGAACCGCGGATCGCCATGCTGTCGTACTCCAACTTCGGTTCGAACACCGACGCCAAGACAACCAAGGTGCGCCGCGCCCGGGAGATCGTGGGCGAGCGCTGGCCCGATCTGGTGGTGGACGGCGAGATGCAGGCCGACACCGCCGTCGAGCCCACGATCGCCCGGGAGACCTACCCG
>NCBR01000226.1 GCA_002279285.1 Acidobacteria bacterium 37-71-11 | reverse complement strand
GCTGTGTATGACGGAATGTGTATGACGGAAACGGTAGTATCTACCTTGTGGGCCTTGAAGGCAGTATCGGCGACCTAGGTAATCCCGAGAACTTCAATAGCACGCTTACTTATCTCGGTGTGGCGTCCACTTCAAATCCCACGACGGTTACTTTGCTTGGTATGATCTCGGCCGCTGGTGTCGTGACCCCCAACATCTCTGGCTGCATCGCACCGAAGTACTTTGCGAACCTCGGTGTGGCCTACAATGCGTCGACTGGCTATTTTTACCTAACGAGGGGTTACGCCTATCCGTTCGGCCTTGGCACTGTCACGCCCTGCAGTCAACCGAACTGCGTGTCTGGTATCACGACGTATCCCGTCCGCACCCAAGTCTACAAAATGAATATCGGCCCCCTCTCCTCGATTGGAACTCTCCTTTCGGGTACCTGGATACTGGTTGCGGACTGGGGGAACGCGACGGGCTACCGAAATCAGTCAAACGGTCAATGCCAGCCCGGTGGCCCTTGTGTGGACACGCCTTTGCAGGGGTCCCAGGTGAACGTTGGCCATGATTTCGGAGGCAGCAATATTATGAAGGATATCTGGGGGCGAGTGTCCCTGTTTACGCGATTGGGGCACTCCTATGTGAAGGTATTCGGTGGTACGGGGTTCAACGAAATCAGGACCCAAGCCGACTGCCAGGTTACTGGCGGCGAGACCGTGTACTACGCGCTAATCGATCCAGTCAACTTCTAGACTGACGGATCGTGGCCAAGTGGCTGGGCAGCGGTTGAGGGGGGCCGTTCGGCTGGTCCTGGGCCATCCTGGCACGCCCCAGTTACCGCCAGACGCATCAGCGGCGGGGTCGACCGCAACGCAGGCCGTAGCCAGGGACCGCAACGTTTCAGACGACCGGTGCGGAGCCCGGACAGTTATTCCAGGGTGGGTGGAACGGGCGGCGCCGGATCCCCCGCTACCGATGGCACAGGGCCGGCGAGCCAGGCGGAGAGGGCGATGCTGGCGGCGGTGAGGGGGACCGCGGCCAGGACGTCGATGACGTAGTGGGTGGCGGCGATCAGGAGGCTGCCGAGCGGGAGGAGGATGTTGTAGAGCGTGCGGTTGCGCCTGCGGGCGCAGAACAGCACCGCGAGCGTCACCATGGTGTGGCCGGATGGGAACGCGTCGGTCTTGGTCTTCTCCCACTGGTCGAGCTTTTCCCTGACCTCGTCGCCGACCTTGCCGGGGAGCGACTCGTAGCGCTGGTGTGCGACCGTGGTGCGCGGGCCGTAGGCCGGCACGACGAAGTAGCCCGCGTACGACACCAGGAACGTGATCACGATCGCGCTCGCCACCCTGGGGAGGAACGGGTCGCGCCTGGCGCCCAGGGTCAGGAGCAGGGCGATGGCGAGAAAGTAGAACGACGAGTAGGCCAGGGTGAGGACGTCCGCCAGCAAGGCCGGCAGCGGGAGGGTGTACAGGACCGCCTGCGCTTCCGGGCCGAGGAGCACCTTGTCGATCGCGAGCAGCGCCGCGTCGCGGATGTGGGGGTTCACCAGCGGGATCAGGTGCCCGAGGTTGAGGAAGATGTACGGCAGCAGCGGCACCGGCAATAGCTCGCGCGCCCAGTACCGCCACCCCTGCCCACCCTCGCCGAGTGCCAGAGCGGCGACCGCGAACAGCGCCCCGACGGTGACGAACGAGGACCAAACCATCACCGGCACGCGGCCGGGGTGGCAGAGCGCGATGGCGGTCATCGCCGTGAGCCCGGCGAGGAGAGCGAGCTCGGAAACCCGCAACCGTCCCTTGCGGGTGTCCCACCGGGGCTCTAAGATGGATTCCGTGCTCCGACGCATCGTTCTCCTCGTGCCGCTGCTTGCGGCGCTCGCCTCCGGCGCCGGCGCCGGGCAGCGCGTCGTAATTCTAACCCTCTCCGACTCGATCCAGCCCGCGTCGCTGCGCTATCTGGAACGCGGCCTCGCGACCGCCGACGCGACCGGGGCGGCGCTGACGATCATCGACCTCAACACCCCGGGTGGCCTGCTTTCGTCGCTGCGGCAGATGACCACCGCGATCACGGCGGCGCGGCGGCCCGTGGTGGTGTACGTGACGCCGTCCGGGGCGCAGGCGGCCTCGGCCGGGTTCTTCCTCCTGATGGCCGCCGATGTGGCGGCGATGGCGCCCGGGACCAACGCGGGCGCTGCGCACCCGGTGGCGGGCGAGGGGGCGGAGCTGTCCAAGACGATGGCCGAGAAGGTCACCAACGACGCTGCGGCGCTGATCCGCTCGCTGGCGGTGCAGCGCGGGCGCTCGAGCGAGTGGGCGGAAAAGGCGGTGCGCGAGTCGCTCTCGTACACCGAGCGCGAGGCGCTGGACAAGAAGCTCATCGACGTCGTGGCGCTCGACCGCGCCGAACTCCTGAAGTGGCTGAACGGCAGGACGGTCAAACGCTTCGACGGCAAGATGGAGACGATCTCACTGCCCGCCCCGGAGATCGTGAGGGTCGACCCGAGCGCCGGCGACAAGCTGCTCTCCGCGATCGCCCACCCGAATATCGCCTACCTGCTCCTGCTGCTCGGCATGGTGGGGATCTACTTCGAGCTGTCGCACCCGGGCGCCGTGCTGCCCGGGGTGCTGGGCGGCATCTCGGTGCTGCTGGCGCTGTTCGCGCTCTCGGTCCTTCCGGTCAACTACGTCGGGGTGCTGCTGATCGTGCTCGGGATCGGCTTCTTCGTCCTGGAGGTCAAGGTGGCGAGTTACGGGCTGCTGACCGCGGCGGGCTTGGTGAGCTTCGTGCTGGGGTCGCTCATGCTGATCCGCTCGCCGTTCCCGGCGCTGCGGGTGGGCCTCGCGGTCGTGCTGCCGACGGCGCTTGCAGTCGCGTTCATCGTGATGTTCCTGCTCTCCCGCGTCCTCCGCAGCCGTCGCGAGCAGCCGCTCACGGGCGCCGAAGGTCTCATCGGCGAGACCGCCGAGGTCGCCGTGGCGCTCGGCCCGGATGGCAAGGTGTTCGTGCACGGGGAGTACTGGGATGCGTTCTCGCGCGCGCCTGTTCCGAAGGGTGGGAAGGTGCGCGTCGTCAAGGTCGTGGGCAAGAGGCTCGAGGTCGAACCGGCCGTTGGGCGCGTTTCCGGCCCGGGCACAGGGGAGGGATAGATGACTCCGGAGTTTCCGATCGGACTTTTCGTCGCGGCGTTCGTGGTGCTGGTGCTGATCTTCAAGTGGATCAACATCCTAAACGAGTACGAGCGGGCCGTCATCTTCACCCTCGGCCGCGTGGAGAAGGAGGCGAAGGGACCCGGCATCATCTTCGTCCTCTGGCCGATCCAGCGCCTGGTCAAGGTCAGCCTGCGGACGGTGGTGCTCGACATCCCCCCCCAGGACGTGATCACGCGCGACAACGTGTCGGTGAAGGTGAACGCGGTGGTGTACTTCCGCGTCGTCCAGCCGGTGCACGCGATCATCGACGTGGAGAACTACGTCTACGCAACCTCGCAGCTCTCTCAGACGACGTTGCGCTCGATGCTCGGCGAGGTGGTGCTCGACGACCTGCTGGCGGAGAGGGAGAAGCTCAACCAGAAACTGCAGGAGGTCATCGACCGCCACACCGATCCCTGGGGCGTCAAGGTGGCCCTCGTCGAGGTCAAGCAGGTGGACCTGCCGGAGTCGATGCAGCGCGCGATGGCGAAGCAGGCCGAGGCGGAGCGCGAGAAGCGCGCCAAGGTCATCCACGCCGAGGGCGAGGCCCTCGCGGCGCAGCGGCTCTCGGATGCGGCGGCGATCATCAACTCGCAGCCCGCGACGCTGCAGCTGCGCTACCTGCAGACGCTCACCGAGATCGCGACGGAGAAGAACTCGACGATCATCTTCCCGCTGCCGATCGACCTGATCCGCCCGTTCTTCGCGAAGTTGAACCCCGAGGCGAAGTAGGTGAGCGGCGCGGCGCGCCATGGGGGATGACCGCCTGAGATGAGCCGCTACTTCGAGATCATCATCACCGGCCGCCAGCTCGCGGCGCTGGTGGCGGGCGTCGCGCTGCTGATCGCCGTCGCGTTCGGGCTCGGCGTCGCCGTGCGGTGGCTGCAGCCCGCCGCACAGGCGCCGCACGAGACGATCGCGGCGCCACCCGCCGCGCCCGCCGCCACGCCGCCGGCCCCTGTGGCGGTGGCCACCGCGGCTCCGACGCCGCAACCGGCGCCGACAGTGGCGCCGACGGCGACCCCCGCCCCGCCGCCGGTCGAGACCGAGAAGCCGAAGACGCATGTTGCGGCCCCGGCGGCGGCCCCGAGAGCGCCGGGGCGCTGGGTGCAGGTGGCGGCGTTCGCCAAACACGAGCAGGCCGAGGGCGTCAAGAACCGCGTGGTCGCGCTCGGCTTCACGCCGAAGCAGGCGGTGGTCGAGGCCGCAGGGAGCGGGAAATTCCGCGTTCGGGTCGGGCCTTTCCCTGATGCGGAGAGCGCCGGTCGGGTTGCGGCCCGCTTGCGGGCCGAGGGGTTCCGCGGCGCGTTCGTGGTCAGGCCGGGCGAGTAGAATCCCCATCGCGGGAGGAGGAGTCGGATCCCGATGACTGCCGAGCGAGCGTGTGGACACCGTCGGAGGCGCGCGAAATGAGCAGCGTCTCGCTGCCGGTGTGGATCCGCGAGCGCAAGCTCAACCTCGGCGCGCTGCACGAGGTCCGCGGCGTGATGAGCCGCGGCGGGCTGCACACCGTGTGCGACGAGGCGCGCTGCCCGAACCGCAGCGAGTGCTTCGCGCGCGGCACCGCGACGTTCCTGATCATGGGCGACGTCTGCACGCGCTCGTGCCGCTACTGCTCGATCGCGCACGGCCGGCCGCAGCCGCTCGACCCGAACGAGCCCGCCGAGCTCGCCCGCGCCGTGGTGGCGATGGGGCTCAAGCACGTCGTCGTCACCTCGGTGGACCGCGACGACCTCCCGGACGGCGGCGCCGCCCACTTCGCCGCCGTGATCGCCGAACTCAAGAAGCTCGACCCGCGCCCCACCGTGGAGGTCCTCACCCCGGACTTCCGGGCGGACATGGCGGCCGTGGACGCGGTCCTCGCCGCCGGTCCCGACGTGTACAACCACAACGTCGAGACGGTGGAACGCCTGTACCCGGCGGTGCGCCGCCAGGGGCGCTACCGTTGGGCGCTCGAGGTGATCGGCCGCGTCGCCTCGCGCGGGGGCGGGATGGTCACGAAGTCCGGCCTGATGGTCGGTCTCGGCGAGGCCCGCGAGGAACTCGAGCGCACGCTCGTTGACCTCAAGGCGGCCGGTTGCCAGGTGGTGACGATCGGCCAGTATCTGCGCCCTACCGCGCGCGAGCTCCCGGTCGCGCGCTACTGGACGCCCGCCGAGTTCGCCGGGCTCGAGGCGTACGGCCGCTCGCTTGGGCTCGAGGTGATCGCCGGCCCGTTCGTGCGCTCGTCCTACCACGCCGAGGAGGCGTTCCTGAAGGTGCGCGGGTGAGGCCGCTCGGATCGGGTGAGCCGGCACGGG
>NCBR01000046.1 GCA_002279285.1 Acidobacteria bacterium 37-71-11 | reverse complement strand
CAGTCGATGAACTGACCTGGCGCGGATCATCCTCCATCTTCTGTCAACTCAGCCGGACCTGGCACCCAATCGCAACCGCACAATAGATCGAATGGGATATCCGGCACCCATCTACCCACCGACCCAACCAGGACCTCGGGATTGCTTCGCCCCGCCTCCGGCGCGGCTCGCAATGCCATTCTTCCACGGCCGATGACAGTTTCGTATGAGCCTCGGGCCGAGCGCACGGCGGGTTACGCCGGGGCAAAGGGGAGGGGAGCCGTCGCCCATCCGCACGCGCGCAACAATGCCGATAGACGTGGACGTGGCGCCGTCAGACGCCCGGGCGCTCATTGTGAGGCATGCTCACGGCTTTGCGACGATCGTGTAAAACGTCGACGCGGCGAAGAATCGCCCCTCGGCCGCACGCCTCGAGAGTTCCTCGCCCATCCCATCGATCTCAAACGACGAGAGCGCACCGCTCCGCCGGGCGCGACGAAACGCAGGCGCTAGGAGCCATTCGTTTGCGAATTCGAAATTCTCAAAGAGCATCGTCTGAGGGAGGAACTGCAAATCGACGATCCCGCGCGCCCGCAGCATCCCCGCGAGCTCGCGGACGATCAGGGGGTTGCGGATGCCGTCACAGAACATGTGCGTGAAGCGCCGGGCCAGAGCGCGATCGTCCAGGGCGATCACGAGCGTGTCCCAGTCCATCTCGCCGAGGACGATAAGGCCGCCGCGCTTCGTAACGCGGCACAGTTCGTCGAGCGCGAGCTGAGGATCCAGCACATGGACGAGGAGTTGTGTCGCCATCGTCCGATCGAACGTTCCGGTTGTGAACCGCAACTGCTGTGCGTCGCCGCACTCGAAGAACGGCTTCGGGCCGTTCCCTTCGATGCGCCGTTTCGCCTCGTTGATCATCACTTCGCTGAGGTCGAGGCCGACTGAGCGGCCACCGGGAGCGACGAGGCGAGCGACGATCGCCGTGAGGTCGCCGACGCCACAGCCAACGTCGAGCACGCAAAGCCCGGGCGAGAGTGCGAGATGCGCGAGGGCGGTTGCCGGATCGCGCTTCGCTGCCGCGATCATTCGCGCCCGAGTCGCGTCGAGGAACCGGACGAAGAACTGCGATTCAGCGGACGTATCGATCTTCGTCCAGTTATCGTCGAAATGCGTCGCTTCCGATTCGTTGCTCACGGTCCCTCCCTGCCAGGCGGGTTTCAATCGTCATGGACTTCCAACGTGGGTTGCCTCGGCGCGACGGCGAAGGTGGAGGTTGTCGCGTCCGCGGGCGTCAACGTGATCGGCGGGAACGTCGTGGTGCCGCCGACCGTGTCCTCAGTTGTCCTCAGCCTCCTTCGTAGTGGGCTTTGAGGATAAAGTGGGCGAAGAAACGTGTCAACGGGCGCAACGCCGCGCCGACGGCGCGTTTGACGAACCCCGACCGAGCGCAAAGGCATCGCGATCGCCCCACGAAAACCACGCCGGAGCGCGGAATCGTCGCCGGGGTCCCGGTCGTTCAGGGAACGCACGCGACGGTGGGCGATCGGTCCGTCGCCCGAGGTGGTAGCATGCCGAAAATCGCCGAGGGGGGGTCCACATGGATGGCATGCGGGGCATGAACCGTCGTGAGGTCCTGTTGGCGGGCACCGCGGCCGCGATCTCGACGGCGCTGCCGCGGCAGGGACGAGCGGCCGCCGTTGCGGCAGGCGAGCCGGCGCGCGGGTGGCAGTACGCGAGCGCCACGGAGCTGGCCGCTGCCATCCGGGCGCGCAGGACGACCTCGGTGGCGGCGACGCGACTCGTCCTCGATCGGATCGAACGGTTCAACCCCAAGCTCAACGCGGTCGTCACGCTCGCCGCCGAGTCGGCGCTGCGCCGCGCGAAGGATGCCGACGCGGCGCTGGCCCGCGGCGAGATCTGGGGCGGGCTGCACGGGGTCCCTTGCACCGTGAAGGACACCTTCGAGACCGCCGGCGTGCGCACCACCGCGGGAGCGACGGAGTTGCGAGACCACGTCCCGGACCGCGACGCGGTCGCGGTCGCGCGCCTTCGCGCGGCGGGCATGATCATGGTTGGAAAGACCAACGTGCCGCCGTGGGCGGGCGATTTTCAGAGCTTCAACGACGTGTTCGGCACGACGAACAACCCGTGGGACCTGACCCGCACACCCGGCGGCTCGACCGGCGGCGGCGCGGCCGCGCTGGCCGCGGGGCTCGGCTACCTCACGATCGGCAGCGACGAGGGCGGCTCGATCCGAGTGCCCGCTCAATTCTGCGGCGTGTTCGGACACAAGCCCAGCCTGAACGTCGTCCCGTTCCGCGGCCACATCCCGCCGATGCCTGGCGCCGTGGTCAACCCCCCGGCGCTCGCGGTCGCCGGGCCGCTGGCGCGCTCCGCTGCCGATCTGCTGCTCGGGCTGCGGGTCGTCGGCGGCCCGCTCCCGGAGGACGCGATCGCCTACCGCTGGGCGCTCCCTCCGGCGCGAAAGAGGTCGATCCGCGACTACCGGATCGGTTTCGTGCTCGACCACCCGCTGTGCCCGGTCACCGGCGATGTCAAGGACCGCCTCCGGCTCGCGGTCGAGTCCCTGCGCAAAGCGGGTGCGCGGCTCGAGGAGGGCTTCCCCGCAGGCGTCGATCTCGCCGAGCAGTACCGCGCGTTTCTCGAGGTCATGTGGGTCGCCGACCTGGCGGGCTCGTCGAAGGAGGAGCTCGACCGCATCCGCGCCATGAACGCCGCGCCGGACGACGTCTTCACGAGCACCATGAAGCACGCCGTCGATGCGAGCGCCTTCGAGCTGGCTTCGGCGCGAGATCGACAGCTCGTGATGCGCCAGGCGTGGCAGCGGTACTTCGGGGAGCACGACGCGTTCCTGATGCCGGCGGACTTCGTTCCCGCGTTCGCCCACGACCACGCCCAACCCGACTCCGCCCGGGTGCTCGTCACGCCGGAGGGCCCGCGCCGCTACTGGGACCAGCTCATCTGGGCGTCGATCGCGAGCCTCACGGGGCTGCCCGCGACGGTGGCGCCGGTCGGGTTGACGCGCGCCGGGCTGCCCGTCGGAATCCAGATCCTCGGACCGTGGCTGGAAGACGCCACGCCGATCTTCGTCGCAGAAGCGTTCGAGCGGGAGTTCGGCTTCCAGGTGCCTCCGGGTTTCGAGTAGGGCGTTCGCGTTCGGCCGCGCTTTCTCGGCGGCCGGCGGAGGTCACCAAACATGGATACCGGTACGGGTGCCGAATTCGGCACCTGGTTGATGAACCGACGCGCGCGGTTCATCCTCCATCTCCCGTCAACTCAGCCAAATCTGGCGCCCGACCTCGACCGCACACCGGATCGAATGGGATCCCCGGTACTCGTGGGTACCCATGGGACCGGCACGCACCGCTCCGGCGCAAACGTCGAGAGCCAACACGCCGCGGGAGCGGCCGCAACGTCACGGCGCAGGTACAGGCGCGTCCAAATCGAGCTCGGCCTGGGCGAACCAGCCGCGCAGCGTCCGCTCGTCGGCGGCGAGGTCGCCGGTGAGGGTGAACGCCGGCCCAATTGCGACCACCCGGCGCCCCCAGTCGAAGCCGACCGGCACCACCGGCACGCCGGCTCCGACCGCGACGTGAGCGAAACCCATCCGCCATCCGGAAACCGCCCGCCGGGTTCCCTCCGGCGCGACGGCCAGCACCATCGTCTCGCGCCCGCGCATCGTCTCCACGAGCTTCGCCACCGTGCCCGAGCCGGAGTTACGGCGCACCGGGACGCCGTCCAGCCACACCATCAGCGGCCGCAGCGGCCAGCGGAACAGCGTGTGTTTGCCGAGCCAGCTGATCCGCAGGCCGATCGCGAAGGCCGTCAGCATGGCGACCAGCAGGTCCCAGTTCGTCGTGTGCGGCGCCACCACGACGATCGCCTTCGGCACGTCGGGGAAACCTCCGGCGATCCGCCACCCCCACATGCGAAACGCGAGACGCGCCAGCCACCGGCTCGCCCGGTTTCCTCGCCTCGGCACCGATGCGCCGAGCTCCAGAGCTCCCCCGTTCGGCAACACAGCCTCGAAGCGTACACCCATGGATCATCGCCAACGGTGCGGGGGCGGTTTGGCCGGGAATCTACCAGCCCACGCTGCTCAACCCCGACCAACATCACCAGCTCCCGGGCATGCTGCAGCTCGTCTCCATGAGTTGCGCCACGCAAGTGCAATCCGAGTCGGCTGCAACGCCGGATCAGGCGCCCCGCTGCGGGATGCGCGGGCGGGCCGACGCGCAGACGCCGGCTACTCGAAAAGGACGACCCGAAGCTGAACGTGGACGGAAGGCAGAGGCAGCGGTGGCGGCACGGGAGGCAGCCGAAGGGCGTCCCGCACCTCGGTCCTGAGACGTGCGTCGAAACGCGTCTTCAGGACCCATCTGCCGTTGATGAGGAACCAGGCCCGGTCCTGGTGCAACGGGTCGAAAGCCACGTACGCCTTCTCGGGCCGATGGGCGCCGAACTTCTTGGCCAACCCTGGAGGCAGGCCGCCCTTCTTCGCCAGCCCGGGAGGCAGGCCGCCTTTCTTGGCGAGACCGGGAGGGACGCCTCCCTTCTTTGCGAGTCCGGGAGGTGTGCCCTTCCCACCGGGAGGGTCCCCGAAAGAAAGGACCGGGACGGAGAGCAAGAGCACCGCGAGGGTCATGGGTACGAAACGCATATGGTCTCCTACTTCGCTGATTCGACCTGAATCGTCATCGCAGGGTCGGCGAGCGTCGCCGGTTGGGCGGCCGAGGCGACGACGAACCCGAGCGACCGCTTCTGGGCACTCTGCAAGTCGGGTTGGTCCGCGATCGACAGGTCGATTGCGACTCGCTCGGTCGCCTCGTCGAGCACGAAGGGACGCAGCAACAGGACCCGGGGGGTCCCCGGCACGCGGAACGCGATGGTGGCGCCCTCGGTTTCCTGAACCAACGTAGGCTCATATCCGGCGAGTTGCAGTCGCAGGCGGACCGTGCGGTTGGAAAGTCGCAAGGCGGGGAACCTCTCGCGCTCCGCCTGCGGCAGCTTGAGGTAGACGTCGTTGACCAGCCACTGGACGTAGGTGACCAGGTCGCCCTCGCTGGAGAACTGCTCGTGGTCGAACGCGACGCACCCGCCGACGCCACCGGTGCTCACCCGATAGGCTGCGCCCCACATTGCGACCGGCCCGACGGCAGAACCGGCGCGCGCGAGCTCCCAGGCGCCGCTTCTCGGGAGAGCAACCCGGAACGCTCCCCCGCTTGCCCGTCCTACCCGATGGCCGCCCACGAACTTTGCTCCGGACAGCAGCAGCATCCCCCGTCCCGGGTCGAGGAGCACGACGAACGCTCCCTCGGTCGCAGGGCACCCGAACGCAGGCGCCGACACCGAGAGCATCGGGCGACCGCCGGCGGTGGCCGCCCACCCTGCCGACACCGAGAGACAGATAGCCGTAGACACCACCAGCGATCTTTGGACGAACCCTCTCATTGTCGTCACCTCTCATTGAAGTGTACGCCACCCATTCCTGCCCGGAGGTCAAGGGCGAGGAGACGTTCCTGTCGGACCGCGAGACAGGTCCAGGTCCCGCACGGTTGATGAACCCGGTCCGGCGCGGCTCACCCTGTCTCTTCTGTCAGTTCAGCCGGACGTGCCCGATGCGGCCAACCGGGACCCGCGCACCGCTGCCGCTGTGCCTGTGCGGAGGTGCAGGGGGTGCCGCTGCTCCATGCCTCGGCTGAGCGCGACCGGGGCTCCTGGGGCTTCGCGGCGAGGGGTCGGACCGGGGACACCGTCGCCTACGTTGCCCTGCGAAGGTGCCGGCGCGCGCGTCGGCCGAGCGTGATCGTTGCGGCGGCTGAGTCGGCGGCGCCGCAGGCGTTGCTGACCCTGACCCAGAAGCTGGTGGTTGCGATCAGTGGCGGCGTCGTGAACGTGCTCGCGTCGGCGCCGACCGGCGCCGAGGTGTCGCCGGCGTCTCCCTGGTACCACTGGTAGGTCAGCGCCGGCGTGCCCGCCGCGGTGACCGACAGCGTGGCGGTCTCGCCGCTCAGAATGGTCCGCCCTTGCGGCTGCACGGCGATCACAGGCGGAGCGCAACCGGGGGTGACGAAGACCCACGCGGCGCCGGCCTTGGCGTCGTCGTAGGAACCGCCGGCGATCACCGTGGTCCCGTCCGCCGAGATCGCCACCGCGCCCTGGTTGGCGGCGCCGACGGCGCCCGTCCCGGCGAGCTTGCCGCCCTGCTGCGACCACGCCCCGGCGCTGCGCGTGTACAGCCACGCGGCGCCGGCGTTGAAGTTGTCGCTGGGTCCGCCGACGGCGGCGGCGTTGCCGTTCGCCGAGATCGCCACCGACCAGCCCTGGGCGGCGTCCCCGGCGGCGTCCGAGCCAACCAGCTTGCTGCCCTGCTGCGACCACACCCCCGCGCTGCGCGTGAACACCCACGCGGCGCCGGTTGTGGCGTTGTCGCCATACCCGCCGACGATGGCGGTGTTGCCGTCCGCGGAGACCGCCACCGAGTAGCCCTGGAAGGCGGCGCCGACGGCGTCCGAGCCGACCAGCTTGCCGCCCTGCTGCGACCACACCCCCGCGCTGCGCGTGAACACCCACACGGCGCCGGCAAAGGAGTTATCGGCCACTCCGCCGAGGATGGCCGTATTGCCGTCCGCCGAGATCGCCACCGAGTAGCCCTGGGCGGCACCCCCGGCTGCGCCCGTGCCGACGAGCTTGCCGCCCTGCTGCGACCACACGCCTCCGGCCAGCGTGTACACCCACGCGGCGCCGGTATTGGAGTTGTCGAACGCCCCGCCGACGATGGCGGTGGCGCCGTCCGCCGAGATCGCCGCCGACCAGCCCTGTTCGGCATTCCCGACGGCACCCGTGCCGACGAGCTTGCTCCCCTGCTGCGACCACACCCCGTTACTGCGCGTGAACAGCCACGCGGCGCCGGTATTGGCGTCGTCGTACGGCCCGCTGACGATCGCCGTGTTGCCGTCCGCGGAGACCGCCACCGACTTGCCGAACCTGGCGACGCCCGTGGCGTCCGCACCGACCAACTTGCTCCCCTCCTGCGACCACACCCCCTCGCCGCGCGTGAACACCCACGCGGCGCCGGCAAAGGCGTCGTCGCCGTACCCGGTGACGATTGCGGTGTTGCCGTGGGCGGAGAGCGCCACCGAGTAGCCCTGGTGGGCGGGCCCGACGGCGCCCGAGCCGACCAGCTTGCCCCCTTGCTGGGTGAACTGCGCCGCCGCAACATGCGCAAGGACCAGCATCCCGAGGATCGCCGCTGCACGCCCTGCCATCGTTCACCCCGTCTCGCACCACACCAGCGCCATCACGACCACCCGAGTATGCGCCCCGGGGCGCCAGCGGGCACGTGCTCGTCGCTAGATCGGTACCTCTAGGTGTCCGATTCAGTGTATTTCGCTGCACGTCTTCCGTGAGCGCAGGTCGGAGCGGGAACGGCGAATCGGCGGACCCGCGGGTCTCCGCCGCGGGCAAGACGCGCCAGTTCCACGGTCTTCGCACGCCTGGCAAGGAACCTGCGCACGGGGCATCTGACGTCCCGCGCACCAACCCGGCGTTTGCAGCGGTCGCGGAGCGGATCGGGCAGGCGCTGAGAAGCCGGACGAGTTCATCCAGGCGACAATAGACGAAACGGGATACCTGGTACCGTTCTGGTACCGTTCCGTTCCGGCTCGGCCTTCGAGGCGTTCGCTGCTGCGGGCGTGCGTCCGCCGGCGGCGGTCACGCACCTCGGGCCGGCGCCTCCAACCGTGTCTGCACCTGCTGTCGAATTTCAGCGAAACAGACAAGCCTGGAACTACAGCTGCGCGCGCCGCATTTGTATCCCGACATCTGCACGTCCGGATCTGTGGGGGGCCGGGGAGAGCAACCTTTCAAGTATACCCGACACCTATTCTACCTATTCGCCGTGACCGGCAACGTTCTCGAGGACCAGAAGGTGGGGTTCCACTGGGCGTACGGGCGCTCCGACCATCTCGGCGGGACAATCAGCGTCGGCGCGTTCGCCTCACCCGAGCACGTCGTGCACCAGGACATCGTCTACGCGAAGGGCAACCCGATCCAGGTCTCCGAGGCCGTCGTCGTGTCGGAGGCCGGCCGCACCGTCGTGATCAAGGACGGCGCCTACACAGTGTTCTGAGCGGCGTCTCCCGACTCCGCGGAACGGCGCAGCGCCATCCGTCGCGCAAGGCGCTCCGCTGTTAGGGAGATGAGAGTTGTACTTGGCCGAGGTCGAGCGCCTGCGAATCCCCGAGGATGAACGTGGCCACGACTCTCCCCGCGACACTTGCGATGTAGACCCCCGGCGGCAGATACGCGGCGTCGAGCGTCCCGTCAGGAGATGTCAACACGCTCGCGGCGACCCGGCCGGTGGCGTACGCAACCAGGTCGACCTCCGTGGTGACGGGTGGTTTGGTCCCGGCCATGAGCTGAGCGCGCACGTCCGTTTGTGGCAATTGGAATTCGACGGCCGAGCCCCGAAAGTCATCCGGCACCGCACCCACGCTGACGTGAGCGCCTCGTGCCGAGTCGAGCCAGATGTTCATCGGTTCCCCGCGGCGATACTTCATCGAGTACTCGCCGCCGCCGCGACTCTCGCCAAGCGAGACGCCTGAGGGGCGGTTCCCTACGGGCCGCCATTCTGGCGTAGGCGCGGGAAGGAAGCGCACGGTGATCGGAACCAGCGGCGATCCGAGCTGGACGTTTGTCGTGACGCCGGCCTTGACTTCGACCCACCGTTCGGCGCTCCCTCCGCTCCGCTTGAAGACCGAGCCAAGACTGACCATCCCCTCCAACAAGACGTCGTAGGCTCTCGGCGCCAACGGTCCGCTGGTGGCCTCACCGTTTGCATCCGTCATGAGTTCCTGCGCGACATTTGGCGCGGTGATGTCGACCTGACAGCCACCGCAGGGCTCGCCGGAGTCGTCATCCCATGCTGAGACGTGAATCGATCCGCCCTTGCTCAGCTCGATGACCACCGGAGCGGTCGCTCCCAACTCCTGTGCAACGACGGCGTGAGACACGACCGGGTAGCCATCCGCACTCACCGTGAGTACGGAGGGCTCACTCCGCGGCAGCGAGATCACGAACGCCCCGTCGGCATCGCTTGTCGTTTCGCCGAGCCCAGGCGGACTCGCGCACGCGACCACGGCGCCTGCGACCGCGGCGCGGCTCTGCGAGTCACGGACGAGACCCTGGAGATCCGTTCCGGGCGTCAGTTCGACTTGTCCCACCTCAGTCGTTTCCCCCGCTTGGACCTCGATCGAGCTGGTTGCGGTGTCAAAGCCGGGCGCACTGACGAGGAGGGCGTAGACACCTGCGGCAACCTCCCCAAGACGGAAGTCGCCGCGTTCGTCAGACGTGACCCGATGTGGCGTCCTCCTCAGTGCGGCGGTGGCTCCGCTTATCGGGTCTCCGTCGGCGTCGACGACGGTGCCGGTGACGGTACCGAGCGCCTGGAGAGCACACGCGACGCCGGCCGGCAGCGACTCGAAAGTCTGCCGTAGCGTTGCAAACCCCGTCGCCGCGCACGTGATCGCGAGCGGCTGAGCGGGATCAAGGCCAGCAAGCGCGGCCTGGCCCTTCTCATCGCTTGCGGCTTCAAAGAACACGACGTTGGGCGCCGTTCCCTGGTGAGCGCCAACCCGGGCACCGGCGAGCGGCGTTCCGACCTTGTCGATCACGAGCACGGGGACCTTCAACCCTCCCTCGAGAGTGATGTCCCCAAGGTCGATGCCCTCCTGCTGCGATCGACCCCGAGCGCGAGAGCTGGACTCCGCGGCGGCGACCGTAAACGGCGGGGTCGTTTCGATCCGCCCGCCAGGTGGGACGTACTGCGCGATGTACTCGCCAGGTTGGACCCTCGGCATGGCAAAGCGACCGTCGGCACCCGAGACCACCTCTCGAGCGACACGCTTGCCGTCCCAAGAGCGCGGGATCGTGAACGGCCGGCGTCCCGTCAAACGTGGCGGCACAAGGGAGACACGCACACCCTCAACGGGCTTACCCTCCTGGACGAACCGACCGCCGACGCGCAGCCCTGATACCAGGGCGGGGGCCTCATAGTCCCCTGATCCAACCTTCCTCGCGCAGCTCGTCGCGAGATCGCGCGCACCGACACACACCATCAGCGGTCCCGCGGCAACCTCGAGGAGGGACACCTCTCGCTTGGCGGTGGGGACGGCCAAGAAACGGGACGGCGCCGACGAGATAAGCGGCGCAGCCTCAACCCAGGCACCCTCGGGGGCAGGCCCGGCGAGGTGGATGCGAAGCACGGCGGGCCCTTCGGACCTCCCCGCGGCCCGGACATTGGAGCCTTGTGGACGCTCAGTCGCGTGCGCCGCACCAAATGCACAGGCGGCGCATGCGAGGGCCCCGAAGAGCCGCAGGCGGAAGCGTGCCCCGCGTCTCATCCGGCGCTTCCGGCAGAGACGCTCTACAGGTGGTAGTATGTGCAACTCCGGTAGCAGTCATTAGACGAACACTCACAGCTGAAGGAAAGGTAGTATCCCGGCGGAGGGGCGTTGCAGCCGCATGCAGTCTGGCCACAGTAGTCACAACCACCGCCGCCCCCTCCGCCGTTCGGATCCGGCTGGAAGGGCCCGCCGGCATCAGCCCACAGCGTGTAGGGGGCCAGAAGCGCCAGACAAACCATGGCAGCTGTCACCACAATACCGGGCTTCCACAAGCTTCGCCTCAGGGAATTCTCCTCTCTTCCACGCAGAACGTCGATGAGAGTACAGCGTCGCTGTACTGGACAAGCTGGTCGCCCCATACGGCAAGCAGGGGCGCGCAGCAATTGGGCGTTTCGTAGGTCTGCAAATCGACCTTGCCGTTCTCGTGCGCCACGGCGACAGTCGTCCGACCCCGCGACCGGTCCCTTTCCGTCACCGCCCAAACGTCCCCACGCTCGTCAATCGCAACGTCACTAAAGTAGTACAGGATCGGGGTCTGCACCTGGGAACGCTCGCGAGCTTGCCGATCCACCTGTGCGAGCCAATCGAGCACCGACCGGCGTTCCGACTCCGGCACGGGGAGGGTCGTGCGGCTGAGCAGCTTGCCAGCGAGGCTGAAGACTTCGAGCCCGCCGGAGAACGCGTCGAGCGTGACGAGGCGTTCCCTCCTAGAATCAAAATGCAGGAGGATCGTGCGGGCGAGGACCGCACCAATGTGAGGGCGGATGGGGATCTCGTCGCCGATCGTGAGAACTTGGAGCCCTGTCTTCAGGTCCCACAGCTTGACCCGGTGGGCTGCAAACGTCGGGGACACTGCGACCGTGCTCGCGCCAACCCAACAAATGCTGGCCGCTTGCTCAGGCAGTAGGACGCGCTGCATAACGGCGTCCCCCCGGCCAACGAACAGCATCTCACGCCCGATGCTCGAGAGTCCCACAGCGCCCCACTCGGGGTCGTAGTCAACGCAAGCCGCGCCATCGACGACCGGCCCGATTCGCAGCTTCCCGGCATGCGAGAGGACTTGAATGACACCGGTGGTTCGGTTCCAACTCCACAAGTCACCTTGACGGTCGACACCCAACCGGCTGGGCCGCAACTCTCGCAGACGCATGAGCGCTGCTGGCGACGGCGACAACGTTTCCGCTAGCGCAGGGGCTGATGCGACGAACAGCACAGCAAATACGCTTTGGACGAGTCGCATTTGTCGTCAGCCTATTGCCCGCCACGGGGGTTGTCAAGAGATCTCCAAGAAACTGTCGAAACTCTTTGATAGTGTCCCCTGGCTGACTCAATAGAAATGTCCCCTGGGGGCTAGCGCCTGTGAGGAGGCGCAGAGGTGGGGGACCCAAATGAACCGAAATCGGTACCGAAATCGGTACCAGATCGGTACCTCCAGGTATCTCCTTGGGATAGGTCCCGGTCCGGCGCAGTTGACGAACCGGGTCTGGCGCGCGTCGTTCTCCATTGCCTGTGAACTCAGGCGGACCTTGGCACCCACCTCGCGTGAAGCCCGCATCTTGTCTGCTAGAGTGAGGTCATGAACTGGCTCGTATTGCTCAGCCTCGCAGGCATCATCGCCGCCATCGCGGCCGTGACGGGAATCAAAGCCAAAGGGACCAGGCCCGTGGCCCACACCAGCATGATGGGAATGGCCCGATTCATTCTGGTGGTCCTCGCCATCATCCTGGCCTACGTCGCG
>NCBR01000393.1 GCA_002279285.1 Acidobacteria bacterium 37-71-11 | reverse complement strand
CGCCAGGCCGGCCTCGGCGACATCGAGCTGGTGGCGGTGACGCGGGGGCCGGGGCTGATCGGCTCGCTGCTGGTCGGCACCTGCTTCGCGGCCGCGTACGCCTGGGCGCGGTCGCTGCCGCTCGCCGGTGTGGACCACCTCGAGGGGCACCTGGTTTCCCCGTTTCTGAGCCTGGACGGCGCCCCCGCCCGGGAGGCGCCGGACCCGGCGCTCACCCTCGTGATCTCGGGCGGGCACTCGTCGTACTTCCTCCTCGCGGGGGGGGACGCCCGGCCGCTCAACCGCACCCGCGACGACGCCGCCGGCGAAGTGTTCGACAAGATCGCCGCGGCGCTCGGCCTTGGCTATCCCGGCG
This sequence comes from Acidobacteria bacterium 37-71-11, assembly GCA_002279285.1. GTDB lineage: Bacteria > Acidobacteriota > Thermoanaerobaculia > Thermoanaerobaculales > Thermoanaerobaculaceae > RBG-13-68-16. Next base: position 809 of record NCBR01000393.1, on the reverse strand, counting down.
GGCCGGTCGTGGACCGCCTGGCGGAAGCGGGCGACCCCAAGGCGTTCACGTTCAGCGCGCCGCGCATCAAGGACCCCGCCGGGGCGCTCGACTTCTCGTTCTCGGGGCTCAAGACCACCGCGATCCGGAGCGCCCAGGGGTTGACCGCGCTGCCGCTGCCCGACCCGGCGCACCCGCCGCAGGCGGTGCTCGACCTCCTCGCCTCGTTCCGCCGCACCGTCGTGGACTGGCTGCTCGCGCCGCTCGACGAGCTGGTCGCGCGCCACCAGCCTCGGGTGGTGGCCGCCTCGGGCGGCGTGGCCGGCAACCGCGAGGTGCGCGCGCGGCTTGCCGCCTGGGGGCAGCGGCGGGGGATCGAGGTGCTGTTCCCGCCGGTGGCGCTCACCACCGACAACGCCGCGATGATCGCCCGCGCCGGCCAGCTCCGCGCCGCCCGCGGGTTGCTCGACGACCCCCGCGCCATGGCCGCCTACCCGCGCGCGGCGTGGAAGGCGGCGAGCGGCCCCGGCGGCAAGCCGGTGTTCCCCAAACTCTGATGCCCATTCGCCGTCCGTCGTAGAGGTTCTTGCTTTGCCCAGCGGGCTGCGGCCGTCGTCGCTCGGGCGGCTCCCTCTTCCACTGCGTGGACTCTTGCTTGCCCCTCGGGTGAAGCGGCGTTCGGGCCTTGCTCGCCCCCGCGCCTGGGTCTTCCTTTTCACTGCGTGAGGCCTTCTTGTTTTGCCCCGCGGGCTGCGGCCGTGGTCGCTCGGGCGGCGCATCGAGCGCCGCCCTCCGACCCGCCTCTGCGTGCGACCGAGCAGGGCGTCCCG
>NCBR01000225.1 GCA_002279285.1 Acidobacteria bacterium 37-71-11 | reverse complement strand
AGGATGCGGTGCCCGCGTACGGTCCGTCGCGCCGGGGGCGGCGCTCCTACGAGTGCGATTCCATCGCGGATCAGCGTGCCGGCGAGCAGGAGGCCGAGGAGGCGGCTGTTGAACGAGAACACCAGCCCGAGCGCGACCAGGTAGGCGAGGAAAACGGCGAGGCCGCCCAGGTACGGCACCGGCTCCGTTTGCCGCTTGAGCCTGCCGTCGGGCTGGTCCACGATGCCGAACCGCAGCGCCGCCTGACGCGCGAGCGGGGTGAAGTACAGCACCAGCAGGAACGCCAGCACAAAACCGGCGGTGGCCAGCACGGGACTCACAGCAGCCCCGCCAGCGGCCGGCGCCGGATCAGGCGGCGCTGCGCCGCCGCCCGGCGCACGCGCGGGAGCGCCGCGCGCAGCCTGCCCAGCACCCGCGGATGACGCAGCAACACCCAGATCAGCATGGCGACCTCGCCCGGCAAAAGTACCGGCAAGCGCAGCCAGAAATCAACCGGGTGCAGGTTGCGCACCAGCGTGGCCCAGCGGTTCGCGATCACCGCGGCCGCGAGCTCGGGCGGCCGCCGGAAGATCAATCGCCCCGCGCCGGGGGCGGCGGTCGCGCCGCGGCGGTGGGTCGCCACGGCGCGCGGCTCGTAGACGACCGGCCACCCGGCCGCGCTCACCCGCCAGCCGAGGTCGAGGTCCTCCCAGAAGGCAAAGTAATCGGCCGGGAAGACCTCGCCCGCCACCGCCGCCGCGGCGAGCGCCGCGCGGCGGTACACCATCGCGGCGCCGCACGCAGCGAGCACCGTTGCGGGCTCGATGAAGCGCCCGGCCGCGGGGCCGTTGTAGCCGCGGTCGCGCACGCGCAGCAGCAGCGGCGTCAACACCTGGCCGCAGGAATCGAGCACCTCGCCGCCCGGCCGCACAAGGCGCGCCGCCACGCCGCCGGCCTCGGGGCGCCGCTCGAGAAGGTCCAGGCAGACCGCGAAGAACCCAGGCGAGGGGACGCAGTCCGGGTTGAAGAACCCGATCACCTCGACGGCGGGGTCGAGTGCCGCGAGCCCCGCCGCGCACCCCCCCGCGTAGCCGGCGTTCTCCGCCAACGGCAGGCCGCGTACGCCCGCCGGAGGCCGCTCGGCGAGCGCGCGCGTGCCGTCGCCGGAGGCGCAGTCCACGAGCACGACCTCGACCGGGGCCGTCTGCTCACGCAGGGCGGCAAGGCAAAGCGGGAGGTCCTCCCCGCCGTTGAAGTTCACGACCACCGCGCCGGCTCTCATCGCCGCTCCAGTGTGCGCCACACCTCGAGGTGGCGGCGGGCCACGTCGGTCCACGAGAAGCGGGCCGCGAGCGCGGGACCGGCGGCCCGCAATTCGCGCCCGACATCGCTGTCCTCCAGTACTCGGGTCAACGCCGCCGCCAGCGCCTCGGCGTCGCCGCTGGCGAACAGCGCCACCGCGGGGGCGAAGTGCTCCCGGTGCACCGCGATGTCCGAGGCGACGACGGCTGCGCCGCAGGCGAGCGCCTCGAGCGCGGGGAAGTCGAAGCCCTCGCCCCGCGACGGCGCCAGCACCGCCGCCGCCCCGGCGTAGAGCGCGGGCAGGGCATCGTCCGCGACGCGGCCCAACCGCCGCACCCAGGAAGGGGGCTCGTGCAGGGCGGGGACGTTAGCCCGCACCTCGCCAACGAGGACGAGCTGCAATCCGGGATGGCGCTCGCGCAGCGACGCGCACCCGGCCAGCGCGAGGTCCGTCCCGCGCCGCGGTTCGAGCGCCCCGACCTGTAGCAGGTACGGACGCCTCACGCCGAGGCGCGCCAGCACGGTCGCGGCGGCGTCCTCGGGCAAGGGCGCGAAGCGGGCGTGGTCTACGCCGAATCCAGTCACGTGGATCCGCGTCATCGGCACCCGGCAGTGCTCGCTCACCGCTTCGGCTACGGTCACCGAGCTGACCAGCACCGCGGCCGCCCGGCGTGCGCCCGCCGGGATGAGCAGCCGCAGCGGGTTGGCCTTCCCGTGGGGGAACCACTCCGGGTGTTCGAGCGGCAGCACGTCGTGCACGGTCACGGTGACGGGGCAGCGCGGCGCGAGCGGCGGGTAGTAGAACGGGAAGTGAAACGCGTCGTAGCCGCGGCCCGTCGCCCGTTGCAGGTCCCACATCACCCACCGCAGCGTGCTCCGCGCGCCAGTAGGTTTGACGAGCGTCACCTGTTCATCAAAATTCCGTACCGCGTCACAACCTGCGACTAGGCCTTCCACATAGCGCGCTACACCGGCACGCGGGGGCAGCAGGCTCTTGCCATCCACGCCTACGCGAAGCAATCCTCTCACGCCCTTCTCCCAACGACCCGGCGTCCGGTACCGCTCGCCGGGGGTTCCCTACAGGGGATCTGCCCTGGCGCCCTACGGCACCATGACGACTGCCCGTGATGAACGCCCACTACGCTGGGCGAGTCTCCCGACGAGACTACCCAGGCCGAAGGTTCGAACTCGGACGAGGTGCGAGCGCAGACGATGGGCCATTCGGGCAAGGCGGCCGTCTGGCCAGAGCTTGCGGCCGTAACGCTGTTCCAGGAGCTCGCGCTCCACCCGGCTCGCGGGGTCACCAGCCCCTGAAATGGTCTTCGCCCCGGCGTGCTTCCGGTGCGCTCCCAGAGCCGCCTCAAGGTAGACCACCGGTGGATCCAACTGTGCCACTCGCGCCAGCAGGTCGGTGTCCATGTGCAGGCGCAGCGCCTCGTCGATCCGGCCGACCCGCTCCAACAGCGAGCGGCGGAAGAACACCGACTGGTTGTACGGCCAGAACCCCTCCAGCCAGCGCCGCGCGGCCACCGGGCACACCCCGATCGTCCCCATGGGGAGACCCTGATCGTCTATGAGAAGCGTGTCGCCAACGACCACGTCACCCTTGGGATGGAGGGTGATCGCCCGAGCAACCTGCCAGAGCGCCCCGGGGAGGTAGACGTCATCGGCGTTCTGCCAGCCGATCCACGCGCCGCTAGCACGAGAGAGTGCAATGTTGAGGGCGTGGCTCTGCCCACGATCCGGCTCGCTTTGCCAGTACGACACAACGTCCGAGCAGTGCCCCAGAAACTCTCGCGTGCCATCGGCCGAGCCTCCGTCGATGACGATTTGCTCCACCGTCGGGTATCCCTGCATTTCCACGCTCGCCACGCACACACGCAGGAACCGATGTTGGTTGAGCGACGGCGTAATGATCGAGAAGGAAGGTAGGGCGTCCGGGCTGGCCATCGGCGTCGAAGCGCGGCCCATACTCACAACCGTGTCACGGACCCCGGCGAATTTTGGAGAGGCTCAGGGGGGACTACGACGTTGGCGTTTGGTAGGTGAACTTCCATTGGTACTATTCTAAGCTTCCGCATACCGTGCAGCTGTTTGAGCCATTGGAGGCGCGGTGATGAAAGGTTCCTGACCATGCGTATCGGCTTCGACGCCAGGGCGGCGTTCCTCGACCCCGACCGGGGGTTCGGGCGCGTCGCGCGCGCCCTCGCGGACGCGTTGCTCCAGGCGGTCCCCGGCGAGGTCGTCGTCTTCGTTCCGCACGGTTTTCTCGTTCCTCCCCCATGGTACCTACGCGCGGCATCGATCGTCCAACTCGTCCGCCCGCGCCGGGGGGCGTTCCTCGTCGACGCCCCGGCGTGGGCGTTCACGCTGCGGCGCCACCGGGTCGACGTGCTGCACCTCCCCACGTGGGGCGTTCCGCGCGGCCTCGGCGTACCGGTCGTGGCGACGTTCTACGACGCCACCCCGTTCCGCTTCGCCTCGCCGCGCCAGCGCTGGCAGCGCCGGCGCGCGCGCCTCATGATCCGTTCGATCGCCCGCGCCACCCTCGTGCACGCGATCTCCCGCCACGCTGCCAGCGAGCTCCTCGACGTCGTCCCGATCGCGGACACGCGCGTGTCCGTGGTGCCCCTCGGCGTCGGCGGCGCCTTCACGCCGGCGCCGGCACCGGTGGCGCCTCGCCACGCCCTGTTCGTCGGCGGCGGCGACCCGCACAAGAACCTGGATTTGGCGCTCGCCGTCTGGGCGCACCCGGCGGCGATCGCCCTGCCGCCGCTGGTCGTCGCCGGCGCCGCGGCCGCCGACCCGCGCCTGCAAGGGCTCGTGCAGGCGGGGGTCGCGCGCGCGGTGCCGCACCCCGGCGACGGCGAGCTCGTCGGACTCTACCGCGAGGCGTTGGCCCTGCTGGTCCCGTCGCGCAACGAGGGGTTCGGCCTGCCGGCGCTCGAGGCGATGGCGTGCGGCTGTCCGGTGGTCGCGGCACGCGCCGGCGCCCTGCCGGAGGTGTGCGGCAACGCCGCAATCCTGCTCGATCCCGACGACCCCGCGGCGTGGCGGGCCGCCATCGCCGGCCTCGCCGCCGACCCCGCACGCCGTGCCGCGCTCGCCGCGGCCGGGGTCGCGCGAGCCCGCGACTTCACCTGGGAGCGGACCGCGCGCGGGATGCTCGAACTCTAC
>NCBR01000392.1 GCA_002279285.1 Acidobacteria bacterium 37-71-11 | reverse complement strand
GCGGTGTACTCGAGGTAATCCCTGGTCGCGACCCAACACCAAACCTCGACGCGCAGCGCGTTCTCGCCGAACGCCGCGAAGCGAACCCGGTACTCCTCCTGATGCACCTTCGGGTGGGAACCGAGCAGCCGCTTCACCCCCTCGATCACCGCCGTGAGCTGCGCCTCGGTGGTCGAGTAGACGAGCGTGAGGACGGGGTTGTAGAGGATGCGGTCGCGCGCCGAGTAGTTCTCGATCCGCCCGGCCGCAATCACGCCGTTCGGGACCGTGACCCGGGTCCGGGCGACGGTCCGTAAGCGCGTGGAGCGAAACCCGATCTCCTCGACGGTGCCGGTGTCCTGCCCGATCGCGACGAAGTCCCCGACCTCGAACGGGCGGTCGCCGGCGATCGCTGCCGTGCCGAAGAGATTCTCGAGCGTCTTCTGCGCCGCGAAGGCGAGGGCGACGCCGCCGATCCCGAGGGCGCCGAGCCCGGCCACGACGTTGACCCCGATCACGTCGAGCGCCGCGAGCCCCAGCAACACCACCACGAACACCTTGACGATGCGGATCGCCACCGGAAGGAAACCGACCAGGCTCCGATCCTTTGCGGTCTCACGTACGCGACGGGCGCCGTGGTCCACGAGGCGCACGAGGAACCACCCGACGCCGGCGAGGGCGAGCAGCTTGCAAAGGTACCGCGCGACGACCCACGCCGCCGGCGTCAGCCCGAGCCAGCGCGCGACGAGCACCAGGGTCCCGGCCCAGAACAGAAACCCAGCCGGCCCGTCCAGTGCCAACGCGACCGCGTCGTCCCACTGCGTGACGGTGCGTCGAGCGGCATGCTGCAGCAGGCGGACGGTCCAGCGCCCCAGGTGCCGGCTCACGAACCACGACACGAGCAAGCCGACCAAGATGCCGAGCCACTGCCAGAGCTGCAGCTCGGCGAGGCTGACCGCAAACAGGGCGACCGGAGCGTGGTCGCCGAGCCAGCCGTAGCCGTGCGCGTCGTATAGCCTGTCGATCTGCGCCACGGTTTCCTGCGAGACCGTCCAGACCTGGCCGAGCTCCGCATCGAAGCGGTGGGCCAGGAGCAGTTCCACGGGCTGGTGGCCGACCTTGACGACCCCCAGGAGCTGTTCGTTTTCGGGCACGCCGCTCTCCGGGGCGCCGAGCGGATCGTTGGAGAGCTTG
>NCBR01000224.1 GCA_002279285.1 Acidobacteria bacterium 37-71-11 | reverse complement strand
ATCCTGGCCGCCATCGTCATGCTGATTACCGGGTTCTTCTTCGCCGCGGTCTCCGGCAACCTGGTCGGGATGATCGGGTCGTCCAACAACCCGATCTCTGGCCTCACCCTCGCGACGACCGTCGTCGCCGCGCTCACCATGGTCATCGTGGGCGCCAAGGGCACGCAGGGCGTCGCGGCGGTCCTCGGGGTGGCGGCGATCGGCTGCGTCTCCGCGGCGGTGGCGGGCGAGATGCTCCAGGACCTCAAGGTCGGGCACATCCTCGGCGGCACGCCGTGGAAGATGCAGATCGGCGACATCATCGGGGTGGTCGTCGCCTCCCTCGTGATGTTCTTTCCGCTGTACGTGCTGCACGTCTCCGACCTGGCCGCCAACCCCCTCACCGGAGGGTTCGGCGGCAAGAACCTCCCCGCACCGCAGGCGGGCCTGATGGCCGCGCTCTCGCAGGGGATCGTCGGCGGCCAGATGGCGTGGCCGTTGGTGCTGGTCGGCATCGCCATGGGGGTCTCGCTCATCCTCATCAAGGTGAGGAGCCCCATGCTGTTCTCCGTCGGCATGTACCTGCCTCTCGAGACGACGTTCGCGATCTTCGTCGGCGGCCTCATCCGCGGCGTCGTCGACAGGATGCGCGAGAAGCGCGGGTTCAACGACGCGCAGAAGGCGCGCGTCGAGAACGCCGGCATCCTGGCGGCCTCCGGGCTGATTGCCGGCGAGGCGCTGATGGGGCTGTTCATCGCGACCGTCGTGTTCATCCGCGACCGCATGCACCAGCCAGCGCAGTTCTGGACCGTTCCGGGGTTCTCCGGCATCGCGCCATGGCTGGCTATCCCCGTCTTCGTCATCCTGGCCGCGTACCTGGTGTTCGTGCCGCTCCGCAAGGCCGGGGCTCCCGACGAGCCGGCACCGCCGACGGCGATGATGTAGGCGGACGGACAACCGTGACGGACTGAGACAGCGGGCCGCAGGGAGCTTCCTTGCGGCCCGCTTGCATTCGGAGACGGCGGCAATGGAACCCCTCACCATCGTCGAGATGCTCGAGAAGACCGGTTTCGCGACCGGTTCGGTGGTGCAGATGTTCGAGGCCGCCGCGGGCATGGCGGCGCGCGGGCACAAGGTCGTCGTGGTGACCCGCCCCAGTCCGGAGATGGCCGCGCGCTGCGCCGCCGCCGGAGTCGAGCACCGAACGCTCGCGTTGCGCCACGAGTTCGACCTCCCGTCGATGGTCCGCTTCGCCCGCCTGGCGCGCGAGCGCAAGGCCGACGTCGTCCACGTCCACAAGGGGATCGCCCACGCCGTCGCCTGGGGGGCCACGTTCCTTGGGGCCCGTTACGGCCTCGTCGTCAACCGCGGCGTCTCGTTCCCGGTCGACGCCTGGAGCGCCATCAAGTACCGCTCGCGTCGAGTGGGCCGGATCGTCACGGTGGCCGAGAGCATCCGCCAGGTGGTGATCGCGAGCGGCCGCATCCGGCCCGAGAAGGTCAGCGTCGTCTACGCCGGCGTCGACCTCGCCCGTTTCGACCCGGCCCGCACCGATCCGAGCGCAGTCCGCAACGAACTCGGCATCCCGCCCGAGGCGCGCGTCGTCGGGCACGTCGGGATGCGCGACTGGAAGGGGTGGAAGGAGCTCGTGCGGGCGTTCCCGGCGATCCGTGCCGACCACCAGGACGCGCACCTCCTGCTGGTTGCGTGCACATCCACGGCGCAACGCGACGGGGTCCTCGGGTTGGCGCGCGAGATGGGGCTCGCCGGGGCGGTCACGGCGACGATGGCGCGCACCGACATGCCGGACGTGCTGGCGGCATGCGAGGTCGTCGTCGACCCCTCCTGGGCGGGGACCGGGATCACCGGCACGGTGCGTGAAGCGATGGCGCTCGGCAAGCCGGTCGTGGTGACTGCGGTCGCCGGCAACCCCGAGCTGGTCGAGGACGGCGTCTCGGGGATCCTGGTGCCACCGCGGGACGTGCCGATGCTCTCGGCGGCGGTCTCGCGCCTGCTGCGCGACGCGGAACTCTCGGCGCGCCTCGCCGCCGCGGGCCAGGAGCGGGTGCGAGCGCACTTCTCCACCGAGGCCAGGGTGGCGCGCCTGGAGGCGCTCTACCTGCGCGTCGCCCACGAGAGGCGCACCGGGGCGCGGTAGCCGGGCCCGCAACCGGCCGCCGCCTTGGCGGTCACGCCCGCAGGCAGGTGATCCAGAGTTCGCGCTTGCGCGGGGCTTCCTGGCGGGGGGTCCCGCGGCCGCTCCGCCCACCCATCCGGCCGCTCTTGACCCCCCGTGCCCCCCGCTCGGCGCGGCGGAGCCGCTCCTCGCCCTACCCGCCCAGGCAGGTGACCCAGAGTTCGCGCTTTCGCGGCCCGTCCAGCTCCAGGAGGTAGACGGCCTGCCACCTCCCGAGGGCGAGTTCCCCCGCGCTGACCGGCACGCTCACCGAGTGCCCCACCAGGGACGAGAGAAGGTGCGCGTCCGAGTTCCCCTCGGCATGCCGCCAGGCGACGGCCGGGAGCATCGCGGCCAGCGCCGCGAGGATGTCGTCGCCGACGGCGGGGTCGGCGTTCTCGTTGAGCAGGACCGCGGCCGTCGTGTGCGGCACCGCGACGTGGCAGACCCCCTCCTCGACGCCCGAGGCGGCCACCGCCTCCTGCACGAAGCTGGTGACGTCCACGAGTTGGCGCCGGCGCTGCGACGACACTCCGATTACGTCCATGGGTACGGCCTCCCGTCCGGCCAGTACAGGATTCGGTAGCCCTCGGCCAGGAGCACGACCCGGTGCACGTAGTCCCAGGTCTCGGGGATCTCCAGGCTTTCGACGAACTCCGGCCCGTCGCGTCGGCCGCACCTCTCCCAGGCCTCGAGCACCCGTTTCGTGCCGGCGTTGTAGCTCGCGAGCGCCGCCGCCCACGAGCCTCCGAACGACCGCCGCAGCCGCGCCAGCAGCGCCGCGCCGATCGTGAGGTTGCGGCCGGGCTCAAAGAGGTCGCCGGGCGGCGCCCCCCCCGGCATCTCGCGCGCCGCTTCGGCGGCGACGTCCGGGAGCACCTGCGCCAGCCCGACCGCCCCGGCCGCGGAACGCGCGCGGGGGTTCCACGCCGACTCCTGCCGCACCAGGCCCGCCAGCACCCACGGCGGCACCCCCGTCCGGCGCGCCGCCGCCTCGATCTCGGCCCGCCACGGCAACGGCAGGTAGCGCTGCAGCAGCTCGCGGCTCAGCCCCTGCCAGGGGCCCGCCAGCAGCCTGGGTTCACCCCTCACGAGCAGCGGGATCGCCTCCAGGGGCGGCATCTTGGCGAGCATCGCAAGGCCGAGCCACCCCCGCCTGTCGGCGCCGCCCGCCTCGAGCTCGAACCGCCACGCCAACACGACGTCCGCGACCCGCCCCGCCGCCATCAGGTCGGCAGCCCACGCCGGCGGCGGCGGCACGGCCAGGCGTTCCTCCCCAGGGACAGCGGCGACGCCCGAGCGGCCGAGCGCCTCGGCCGCCCACTGCGCCGGCAAGTCGGGGAATCCGCTCCCGGCCAGCGCTTCGAGGCCCGAACGGTCGCCGCGCCGGGCCTGCGCCAAGCCGTGCCAGAGGGCCGCGAGCCGCCGGCCCCGCTCGCTGTGCGCCAGCGGCTCGATCCCGGGAGGCCACACGCTCCCCTCCCGCGACTGCAGCATCACGAGGCGCCGGCACACCCACTCGAAGCGCGGCTGGGCGGCAGCCGCAGCTCCGGCCAGGTGCGGGACCGCCTCCGCGAAGCGCCCCAGCTCCACCAGCGCCTCGGCCTCGAGCACCTCGCCGCGGGCCCGCAGCGGGTCCGAGGAGGGCAAGACCTCGTCCGCGCGTCCGGCCGAGCGCAGCATCTCGCCGAACCTGTTCGTCCGGAGGGCACCCGTCGCGCCCCACGCGAGCTGGCGCTCGGCCTGGGCGCGCTCCACCAGACACGCGCCGCAGCGCTCGCCGCCGCGCCCTGCCCACGCCAGCGCCGCCGCGGGGCGGTGCAGCCGCAGCGCGGCGCGCGCGGCGACCACGAACCCGGCACGCCCCGCCCGCTCGGCGGCGCGTAGCGCCGCCTGGGGCTGACCCGCCTCCAGCCACGCCTGCGCGTTGGTCGCCCACTCGACGGCGGAGAACGATGCGGCGAGGCGCACGGCGCTGCCCGGGCCGGCGAGCGCGCCGAACAGCTGCGGGAACTCGACGGCGAGCGCGCGCCGGGCGGCAACCGCGATGGCGCCCCCCGACCGCGCGACGACTCCGAGCGCGCGGGCGCGCGCCTCGCCGGTCAGCCGGTCGGGATCGGGGACCAGCGCCAGCGCGGCCGACGCGCCGCCCTGCGCCAGGAGCACCTCGGCCCCCCGCAGTCGCAGGCGCGTACGGTCCTCCGCCGTAAGCCAGGGGGCGCGCGCCGCCGCCGTCCACGCCGCCGGCGACGGGCGCTTCGCGGCGAGGGCATCCTCGAGCCTGCGGGCGGCGAGCCGCGCCAGGCCGCCCGCGGGACGCGCGAGGTTGAAGCC
>NCBR01000223.1 GCA_002279285.1 Acidobacteria bacterium 37-71-11 | reverse complement strand
GTCAAGGAGATCGACCGCCCGATGGTGTCGCTGATCGTCGACTATTTCACGCGGCACGGCCGCATCACGCCCGCGGCGGACGACAACTGGGCGTTCACCGTCCCGCTGCGCGACGCTTCGTCCCGTGAGCGGCCTCGCGCGTTGCCATAACCTGGCGCTCGCGCGTCACGGGGCCCAGGCGCGTGCCTGCAACGGCGGCTCGACGCCGGCGAGGCGCGAGACGAACGCGGCCACCTGGGTGAGGGATTCCTGGGCGACGCGGCGGTGCGGGACGCCGGCGCCGCGGGCCAGCCAGATCGCGGCCATCTCGGGGTGGGCGGCGAGGTAACCGTGCCGGCCGTTGGACTCGGCGGGCGCGTGCCATGGAGCGCCGGGGGCGGCGATCCCGGGGTTGGCGGCGAACCCTGGGTGGAAGAACACGACGAGGTCGCCGGAGGCGGGGGCGTCGAGGCCGACCGCGGCGAGGCCCTCGCGGGGGATGATCGTCTCGACCAAGTTGCTCCCGTCGACCTGGGCACGGGCGAGCGCCATGGCCGCGGCCTGGACGATCCCTGCCATGTCGGCCGGCCCGACGACACCGCCACGCTCGCGCCCCTCGAGGTTGACGTACAGGTGCGCGCAACCGCCGCCCGCGTCCGCCACCATCCGCGACGACGGCGCGACGCGCCAGCGGCCCCCGACCTTCTCGGCGTCGGCGAGGCCGGCGTCCTGCAAAAGCTGGTTGATCTGGACGCTCTCCCACACCGGCGCCATGCCGTGGTCGGAGACGACGACGAGCGCGTCGCGGGTGAGGTCGAGCGCGCGCGCCAGCTCGCCAACGGCGCGGTCCCCGGCCCGGAACGCCTCGGTGACGACCGCACGGGCGGCCGCGGCCCGCGCTGGCGTGTAGTTGGGCTGCCTCGGGTCGACGAGGAGGAACCGGTGCTCGACCTCGTCCACGATCGGCTGATAGAGCAGCAGCAGGTCGAAGCGTTCGCGCTCGATCGCGGTCTTGGCGCAGGCGGTGAAGTACTCCGAGAAGCGCCGCATCTGGACGAGCATCTCGGGGGCGGTGATCCCCTCGCGCCCGGCCTCGCGCCTGGCGACGGCACGGTCGTCGGGGGGGCCTGGCCAGAACCCGGCGGCGGCCTCGAGCGCCTCGCGGAACGCCCGCGGGTACGCCTCGGTGGCGTAAAACCCGCCGCGGTAGATCGTGACGCCATCGAGGTCCGCCGGCAGCGCCTGCAAGAGGCACCAACCGCCGACGGCGCGGGAGCCGCCGTCGGGGTGCGGCGCGCGCAGCCGCAGCGGGAACCACTCCCCGGCGCGAACGCGCGCGAGGACCCCGTTGGTGAGGTCGGCGTCGTCGTCCACCACCAGGGTGTCGTAGTCGGTAACGCCGTCGTCGGTGGTGTCGAGCGCCGTGAGGGTGAACGTCGCCGCGGTGGGGATGTCCTGGCCGGAGAGATCGACAGCAAACGTCGCCCGCCTCGCAGGCGAGTCGCTGGTCCAGCCAGGCGGCAGGGCGACCATCGTGAAGCGGGACGCCGCGAACGTGAGCATCCGCGCGCCCGCGAACGGGGTGCTAACGAAGGGCATGCCGAAGTCGGCGGTGCGCGAGGGCGCCATGCCGTCGCGGCCGGGGAACCCCAGCATCCCGACACGCTTGCCCTGGCGCCGGAACGCCTGCCAAAGCGACTCGACGCCCCACGGCGCCTCGAACCCCGACGTCTCCTGGCCGATCGGCGCGCCCGGGAGCTTGAAGGCGTTCGCGACGATTCCGGTCGCGGAGGGGAACGCGCCGGTGGCGATCGAGGCGTGGCTCGGGGCGGTGAGCGCCGGGTCGACGGGGATGGCACGCTCCACCACGTAGGCGCCGGCGAAGGCGGCCACGCCCTCGGGGTCGGTGTAGACCCCCTGGCGGAGGTTGTCGCGGTGACGGTCGGCACCGAACCCGTCGAGGGAGAGCAGGACCACGTGCCGGGCCGGGGGCACCGGTGTGGCCGGTCGGGCGGTGTCGGCCCCAGCGCACGCACAAGCGACGATCGCGACGGGAGCCAGAAGTGCAGTCGGGGCGTGCACGGCATGAGTGTAGCCAACCACGCGTCGCTGCGCTGCGCCGGCCGGCGGGGAGGCTGCGTCTTCACGTTGCCTTCACGGCCCCGGGCGAGCATCCGCTGCGGCAGTTGACAGCTGCCCGCCCGGGGGAGGAACGTGGTGCACGCAGGGGGTGACATGCCTGAACGTTTGCTGGAACACGACCTCGATGAACTCAAGAAGCTCCTGCTCACGATGGCGGGGGAGGTGGAGCGCCAGCTCGGCCTGGCGATCAGGGCGCTGGTCGAGCGCGACAGCGCGCTGGCGGAGGCGGTGATCGCCGGAGACGCGGTCATCGACCAGCGCGAGGTGGAAGTTGACCACCGCGTCATCGAGCTGATCGTCCGGACGCGGCCGATGGCCCGCGACCTGCGCCTCGCGATGACCGCGATCAAGATCGCCCCCGACCTCGAGCGCGTCGCCGACCACGCGGTCTCAATCGCCCGCCAGGCGCTGCTGCTCAACCAGGTGCCGCCCCTCAAGCCGTTCATCACGATCCCGCGGATGGCCGACGCGGCCACCGCGATGGTGCGCGACGCCATCGGCGCGTTCGTTCAGGGCGACTCGCAGGGCGCCCGCCGGGTGATCGCCCGCGACGACGAGGTGGACGGGATGCACGAGCAGGTCTTCCGCGAGCTCCTCACCTACATGATGGAGGACCCCAGGACGATCCACCGCGGCCTGGCGCTGCTGCTGGCCTCGCGCTCGCTCGAACGCATCGCCGACCAGGGCACCAACATCGCGGAGCAGGTCGTGTACCTGGTCGAGGCGGAGGACATCCGCCACCGTCACGGCGAGGGGGGGAGCCAGGAGTGAGCCCTGTCGCGCGCGTGTTCGTGGTCGAGGACGACGCCGACATCGCGGCGATGGTGCGGCGGCAGTTGGAACGCACGGCCTCGTGCACGGTCACGACGTTCGGGCGAGGCGACGAGTTCCTGGCGGCGTGCGAGGTGGCGACGCCGGACCTCGTGGTGCTCGACCTGAACCTCCCCGACACCGACGGGCTGGTGCTCTGCCGGGAACTGAGGAACTGGGAGGCGACGCAGACCGTGCCGATCCTGATGCTCACCGCGCGCGCCGCCGAGGGCGACCGCGTCGCCGGCCTCGACCTCGGCGCCGACGACTACCTCACCAAGCCGTTCTCGCTGCGCGAGCTGTCCGCGCGGGTCGCCGCGCTGCTGCGGCGGGTGGAATGGGAGCGCGGCACGCCGGGCGGGGTCTACCGCGACACCCGCCTCGTCGTCGACCCCGCGCGGTTCCAGGTCACCCGCGGCGGCGCGAACGTCCACCTCACCCGCAGGGAGTTCGCGGTGCTCTGGCACCTGATCTCGCTCGCGGGCCGGGTGGCCTCGCGCGAGCAGATCCTCGACGCGGTGTGGGGGCTCGCCTCGAGCGTGGACTCCAGAACCGTCGACGCGCACATCCGCACGTTGCGGAAGAAGCTCGGCGACGACGTCATCGAGACGCTGATCGGTTCCGGCTACCGGTTTCGGGGTCAGCCGTGAAGCCACGCGCATCCATCGGGCTGCTCGTCGGTGTCGCGACGCTGCTCGTGGCGCTCGTGGCGCTCACGGTGGACCACGCCGTGCGTCGGAGCGAGGGCGCCGCCGCGATCGCCCAGCGGCTGCGCCTTGCGTCCGACGCGCTCGCGCCGGATGCCGCCACCCTGTTCGCGCTGGCGCCGGAGCAGGCGTACGCGACGATCCGGCGCTGGTCCGCCCTGAGCGGGTTCCGCGTCACCCTGATCGACGCCAACGGGGACGTTCACGCCGACTCGTGGGCGTTCTTCGGGCCGCTGCCCCGGCTCGAGAACCACGGTCGCCGGCCCGAGGTGACCACCGCCCGCATCGCTGGCGTGGGGGTCGGCCGCCGGCGCTCCGCCACCACGGGGCGCGTGACCACGTACCTCGCGCATCTGGTCGGGCCGCCGGGCCACCCGCTCGGGTTCCTGCGGCTGGCCCAGGAGGACCCGGCGGACGAGTCGCCGTGGGCGGGCACGCTCGCGGCCTTCGCCGCCGCGCTGGTTGCCGGCGCCGTCGCGTCGCGCTGGGAGCGACGGCGCCACGACGCGGTGGCGCGCCACCTGGCCGCGTGGACCGACCTGCCGGCGGACGCCGGCCTCGAGGCGATCGCCGGTGATGTCGACCGGCGTTTCCGGGCCCTCCGCGAGGGGCTCACCCGCGAGGTCGAAGCGACCCGCGCGGCGCTCGACCAGGTCGCCGAGGGGATCGTGCTTCTCGACCGCGAGGGGGTCGTGGCTCGTCGAGGCGGTGCGGATCCCCGAGGTGCTGAGCGTCGTCCACGAGGTGCTTGCGGGCGGGGGGACGCGGCACACCAGCGCCACCGGCGCCGACGGCCTCGAACTCGCGGTCCGGGCCGCCGCGCTGTCGCATCCCGTGCTGGCGGCCGCGGTGGTGCTGACCGACGTGCGTGGCGAGCGCCAGCTCGAGCGGGCGAGGCGGGCGTTGGTCGCGGACCTCGCCCACGAGCTGCGCACCCCCCTGACCGTGCTGACCGGGTTGACGGAGGAGCTTGTCGAGACCGGGGCCAACGCCGAGCTGGCCGCGACCCTCGGCCGCCAGGTGCACAAGCTGCGCGCGTTTGCGCAGGACCTCGAGGAGCTGGCGCGGATCGAGTCCGGGCAGGTCCGGCTCGACCTCGCCGAGACCGACGCGGCTGCGGTCGTCCGCCAGGTGCTCGCCGAGCTGGGCGC
>NCBR01000391.1 GCA_002279285.1 Acidobacteria bacterium 37-71-11 | reverse complement strand
GTCCACGAGGCCCGCGCCCGGGACCGGCTCGGGGGGCTCGGGCCGCTCGCCGGCGGGGCCCTCCTCCTCGAGCGCCGCCAGCTTCTCGACGCTCTCCACGATCTCGATGTCGTTCTCCGTGAAGCGGAGGTAAATCTCGTCGAGCTCCTCGGCCGTCGAAGCCACCTCTTCGGGGAGCACCTCGAGGATCTCGTCCACGAGGACGTAGCCGCGCTCGCGCCCGAGCCCCAGAAGCCGTCCGAGCTCGACGTACTTCTCCTCGACCGTAAGGGCGAGGGCATCGCGGACGCCGGACGTCGCCGCCTCAGAACCTTGGTGCTCCCTCTCCCTGCGCGGGCGCGAATCCCTTGCCTGCGCCGCGCGCGCCTTGGCCGGATGCGGCTGGGCGGCGGCCGTCGTGGCCGCCCGCTGTGGGCGCCGAGCCGGCACGACCTCGGCCTGGGGCTTCGCCGTGGGCCGGGTGTGCGGCGGCCGGACGGGCGGCTTTGCCGCTGGCCCTGCTTGGGCGCGTACCGGGCGCTGCTTGGCGGGTGTGGCGGCGATGTGCGGCTTCGGTCTGGCGGCGTTCTTGGCCGGCGAGGTCGGGCGGGCAGCCGCCTTGATCCGAGGCTTCTCCGGCGCCGGTTTGGCCGTCCCCCTCGCGACCTTGGCCCGTGGTTTCGGCTTGGCGACGGTCTGGGCCGGTCGTTTGCCCGCTGCCGGTTTGGGAGCGCCCTTGCCTGGCCTCGCCGAGAGCTTCAGCCGGACGGCGGGCTTGGACGGGCGCTTCGCAGACCCGGCCTTGCCGGCCCCGGAGGCGAACCGAGCCGCCGGCGTTGGCTTGACGGCCGCCTTGGCGGGGGGCTTGCCCTGCCTGGCCTTACCCGGGGTGCCGCCGGGACGGCTCGCCGGCCGGAGCCGGGCGGTCGCCTTGGCTGGGCGGCCCGACGGGCCACCCTTGGCTTTCGCCGCGCGGGCGGCCCGCGCGGGCCGCGAGGATGTCGAGGCCGCCCGTGGCGCCGTGCGAGACGCAGCGCGACCGGTTGCGGCCCTCTTGTCCGCCCTGGCCGTGCGGGCCGACGAGGACGGTCTTGCTTTCTTGTTGTCGCGGTCGCCGGATCTGCTCGCGCGAGCTGTTTTCTTGTCGTGAAGTTTTCGCAAGTTTCCCTCGGTTTGATGGTTTGATGGGTCTGGGGCGC
>NCBR01000390.1 GCA_002279285.1 Acidobacteria bacterium 37-71-11 | reverse complement strand
CCGGATGGTTTTAATTTCTTTCAGTCCGTCGATCGGTGCAACATTCTGATATGAAAGATCATCGATCACAAAAATATTTCTTTCGAGCAGCCACTTTACCAACCTTTTCACATCATTGGGATTGAATTCCTGCCCGGTTGCGTTGTGGGGATTATTCAGTGCAACTGCGCCGTAACTTTTCCAATTCGGATCGATCTCTAATTTATTTTTATCCGCGTGCGTCGTATGGATCAGCATGACGGCGTTCCACAGGAAGAGTCTCATGGCCGCCGAAATGACGATGCCGGTCGAGAAACTGACCGTCAGCGAAGCGGTGATGCGCCTCGCCCCGGCCCAGCTCGACGAGCTGCTCCACCCGATCGTGGACCCGGCGGCCGAGAAGGGCGCCGCTCTGGTCGCCAAGGGGCTGCCCGCGGGTCCGGGCGGCGCCAAGGGACAGATCGTGTTCACCGCCGCGGACGCCGTCGCCTGGACGAAGGCGGGCAAGAAGGTGATCCTCGTGCGCGAGGAGACCAACCCCGAGGACGTCGAGGGGATGCGCGCCGCGGTGGGGATCCTCACCGCGCGCGGCGGCATGACCTCGCACGCGGCGTTGGTCGCCCGCGGCTGGGGCAAGTGCTGCATCGTCGGCGCCGGCGGCCTGACCGTGGACGTCCACTCCAGGTCGCTGCTCGCCGGCGGCCGCACGTTCAGGGAGGGCGACGTCATCACCCTCAACGGCACCCGGGGCCACGTCTACGCCGGCGCCCTGGGGATGATCGACGCCACCGAGAACCCCCGCTTCGTCAAGTTCATGGCGCTTGCCGACGCGATCCGCGCGATGAAGGTGCGCACCAACGCCGACACGCCGGAGGACGCCGCCAAGGCGCGCGAGTTCGGCGCCGAGGGGATCGGTCTGTTCCGCACCGAGCACATGTTCTACGGCAAGGGCTCCGAGCAGCCGCTGTTTTTGCTGCGCAAGATGATCGTCTCCGGCAGCCAGGCCGAGCGGCGCGCCGCCCTCGCCGAGCTGTACCCGTTCGTGAAGAAGGACATCAAGGCGACGCTCGCGGTCATGGACGGGCTGCCGGTGACGATCCGCCTGCTCGACCCGCCGCTGCACGAGTTCGTGCCGACCCGGGCCGACGAGCGCGAGAAGCTCGCACAGGCGCTCGGCATCACCGCCTCCGAGCTCGACAA
>NCBR01000222.1 GCA_002279285.1 Acidobacteria bacterium 37-71-11 | reverse complement strand
CGCTTTGTCCGCTTCCTTCTTGGCCTTCTGCGCCGCGCGGATGGCGGCGGTCTGCTCCTCCTGCTCCTTCGCCACCTGCTTGTCGTGGTCCTCCATCTGTTTGATGACCGGGTCCTCGTACTTCGGCTGGTAGACCGCGGTGTCCCGCGCCGGCGTCGGGGTCGGCGTGACCGCAGGCGCGGCGGCCCAGGTGGCCCCCGCGACGAGGACGGTTGCGAGAACGGTTGCCGTGTGACGGCTCATGCGAACTCCTCCTTTGCCCCTTTGACCCTCGGAACAATCCGCGAGCGCGGCGGCATGACCGCCGCGGAGGGCAATTCTACGCCCGAACCGCCCGTCAGGCCGCGGCGGGCGCGTGCCCATGCTCGCGGATCCGCGAGCGCACCAGCGGCAGCAGCAGCAGCGCCGGGAACGAGACCACCGCCGTGAACGCGAAGAACGGACCGTACCCGAACCGCTCGACGGCGATCCCGGAGAACGCACCCCCGACGTCGCGGGAGAGGGCGAACAACGCCGACAGCAGCGCGTACTGCGTCGCCGCGTGCTCCCTCTCGCACAGGTTCATCAGGAACGACAGGAACGCCGAGGTCCCGAGCCCTTGAGTGAACGACTCGAGCAGCGATGCCACATAGATGCTCTCGCGCGGCAGGGCGAGTTCGGCGACCGCAGCGTACCCCAGGTTGGTCACCGCCTGCGCGATCCCGAGCCAGAGCAGGGCGCGGAAGATCCCATACCGCCTGACGAACCACCCGCCGGCCAGGGCGCCGGCGATGGTGAACGCCACGCCGAGGGTCACGGAGATCAGGCCGATTTCCTTGAGCGAGTACCCGCGGTCAACCCAGAACGGCTTGACCATGCGTCCCAGCAGCGAGTCGCCGAGCTTGAACAACAGCACGAAGAGCAGCACCGGCACCATCTCCCACCGCAACAGCCAGCGCAGCACCGGCGCGATGGGGTTGCGCCGCTCGCTCGGGTCGAGGTGCACGCGTGGGCTCGCCCAGACCGCGACCGCGAGGACGAGGAAGAGCGCCGCCAGGGCGATCCAGAGCGGGGTCCACCCCGTCGTCCCGGCGAGGAACAGGACGCCACCGCCCCCCACCAGCAACGCGATGCGCGCCGCCGACACGCGCACGCCGTTGATGGCACCGCTGTTCTCCGGCGTGGATACGTCCACCGCCCAGGCGTCGATCGCGATGTCCTGCGTCGCCGACGCCGCCGTGAACGCCGCCAGCAGGGCCCACAGGAACCACGAGGGGTGGGCGGCGTCGTGCGGGATGATGAGGAGCGTCGCGACTGCGAGCGCGGCCAGGCAGGCAGTGATCCACTGCTGCCGTGCGCCCCAGCGGTCGACGAGTGGCGCCCAAAGCATCTTCCACGTCCAGGGCAGCGACAGCAGGCTCATGAGACCGATATCCTTGAGCGAGACGCCGTGCACCCGGAAGTACACCGGCCAGACGTCGTACGCGATACCGAACGGCAGCCCCTCGGCGAAGTAGAGGACCGCGACCCAGGCGAGCGTCCGGCGCAGGCGCATCGTGGCATTGTAGCGGCGGCAGGGCCGAGCTCCGCGCCGGGGCCGCCGAAGGCCGTGCCAACCGAGACGCTTTCTCTGGTACGATCCTCAAGGGCCGCCCGGCGTCCGCGGGGCGGAGGGCGCCCTTCTCGGGACGTGCGGGAGGGATCGATGCGACACTTCGACGTGATCGTGATCGGGTGCGGCCCCGGTGGCGAACGGGCCGCGATCCAGGCCGCGCGCGCCGGCAAGCAGGTCGCGGTGGTCGAGCGCCAACACGTCCTCGGCGGCACCCGCGTCAACTGGGGCACGATCCCTTCGAAGACGCTGCGCGAGAGCGCCGTGTTCGTGCATGCGCTCGAGCGCGACAAGCTCGAAGGGATCCACTGCGAGATCCCGAACGAGATCACCGTTCACGACTTCATGCACCGCGAGCGGGTCGTCGTCCAGCGCGAGCTCGAGCTGATCAACGAGTCGCTCGACCGCTACCGGATCGAGGTGTTCGTCGGCCACGCCCGCTTCGTGGACGCACACACGGTGGCGGTGTGCGGACCGGACGGCGGCGTGCTGTTCTCGATGAGCGCCGACTTCATCGTCATCGCGACCGGATCGAGCCCCAACCGCCCGGCCGATGTCCCGTTCGACGGCGAGTCGGTCGTCGACAGCAACACGATCCTCTCCCTCCCCCGCTTGCCGAAGACGATGATCGTCCTCGGCGCCGGGGTGATCGGCGTCGAGTTCGCCAGCATCTTCGCCGCTCTCGGCATCGCCGTCACCCTCGTCGACACGCGCGATCAGCTCCTGCCCTACGTCGACCGGGAGGTCGTGGCGATCCTCGAACGCGAGATCGCCCGGCTCGGCATCACGATCCTCCACGATGACAGGCACACGTCGGTCGAGCGGATCGCCGGCAACCCGCGCCGGGTGCGCTGCACCCTCCGGCACGCCGGGACGCTCGAGGCCGACGTGCTGCTGTACTGCGTCGGACGCGACGGCAACACCGGGGGGATCGGCCTCGAAGTGCTCGGCCTCGTCCCCAACGACTACGGGCTCCTCACCGTGAACGAGCACTACCAGACTGCAGTGCCGCACGTCTACGCCGTCGGCGACGTGATCGGCTATCCCGCCCTCGCCAGCACGTCAATGGAACAGGGGCGCCAGGCGATGCGCCACGCGTTCGGCATCCCCGGCCTGACCCAGAAGACGGAGATGCTGCCGTTCGCGATCTACGCGATCCCCGAGGTGAGCTATGTCGGCGAGACCGAGGAGTCGCTCGCGAAGAAGGGCGTGGAGTATCTCGTCGGACGCGGCAACTACGACATGAACCCGCGCGGCCAGATCATCGGCGACACCGAAGGAATGTTGAAGCTGTTGTTCGAGGCGTCCTCGATGCGCCTCGTTGGCGCGCACATGATCGGCCACGGCGCCAGCGAGCTGATCCACATCGGCCAGGCGTTCCTGCGCGCCGGCGCCACCGCGTATCAGATCGCCGAGACGCCGTACAACTACCCAACGCTCTCCGACCTCTACCGGCACGCGGCGCTCAAGGCGCTGCTCGCCGTCCAGCGCTCCAACGCCAGGGGTGCCACCGCGGGACATTGAGGCGCGCGGGAAGGCGCCCTACTTTGGCTCGAGAGAGCCCTCCTCGACCCAGTGCGCCAGCATGCGGCGCGCCCGGTACGAATCGATCGCCAGGCCCGCCTCGCACTCGAGCGCGGGCGCGCCGGAACCCGCCCGCTGCCAGAGCGTGCGCATCAGGGCCTGGTCGTCCTCCTCCGGCGGGGGCGTCGGCTTGGTCCCGGTCGCCCGCAGGCAGGCGTAGTCCGGAATCAGGGCGCACGCCTGCTGAAACTCGTCGTAGCGGCGCGTCCCCTCGAAGAAGAGGGGGACGAGGTCGCGCAGGAGCTTGGGGTCGGAGGGCGGGGCGGACTCGGCGCGGCTCAGGAAGGTGAACGACGCCGGCGTCGGCCGCTCGATCAGCTGGAACAGCGCAACCTCGTCGTGCAGGGGGCCCGCGCGGCAAGAGCGGAACTTCCCTCCCTCGAGATCGACGGTGGCGATTTCCTCCCCCACGGGATCACTGATCGTGAGGGTCCCGGAGGTCCCCGATTGCGAGAGGTTCTGCAACAGGGTGGGCAAGCCAAACAGCTCCAGGTCCCCGGACAGGCTGGCCGATGAGGCCGATGGCGCCGCCGGCCCCTGCGGCCCGGATACGTCGGCGCCGGCCAGGACCTTCGCGGCCGCCTGGGCAAAGCCTTCCCCCGGGAAACGCTGCACGATGTCCGCGAGGACGTTCTTGACCGCCGGCGAGGATGTGGACGAGACCGCCTCGATGAGCGGCAGCAGGAGGTTGTCGTCCTTCTTGAGCAGGAAGCCGAAGATCCGGTGCGGCAGCTCGCCCCGGATCGCCTCGACGAGGCGCTCGACCACCTCGGGGTCGCTCGCGAGATCCACCCCGGCGAGTGCGGCGAGCCGGGCGGTAGTGTTCCCGAGTTGCGGGAGCCGCTTGAGGCCGTGATTGACCACGGCGCGGACCGCCGCCGGCGTCCCGAGACGAGCCAGCGCGAACACCGCGCGGTCGAGGACGGCCACCAGCTCCGCGGGGTCGGACCCCGCCGCACCCGGCTTGGTGAGCGCCCCCTCGTACTCCGTGACGCGGGCGATCAGGGCGCGCTCGGCCCGTTCGTCCCTGGACTGGCCCAGGTAGGTGATCGCCTCCTTGGCCAGGATGGCGGGGTGGCCGAGCGCGGACAGCCGGCTCGCGGTCTGCAGCTCGGTGTCGGTGGCGACGTCGTCCGGGCGCGGGATGCGGCGCAGGATGTGCAGCAGGTTCCTCTGGTAAGCGGCGAGGGCGCGCGCCGGGGCGCCGTGGACCTCGAGCAACGCCAGCAGCAGGCGGCGGTGGTCGCGCCTCTCCTCGGTCTGGAGCGCGCGCAGCAGGCCGTCCGGTTCGAGAGCTGGAAACGACCCGAGCACCCGCCTGAAAAGGAAATGCGATCCAGGGTCCTCGGCGAGCTCGCGCAGACGCTGAGGATCGAGCTTCTCGTGGGCCTGCTCGCGAAACGCCTGGACGTACGCCGGGTCTACCTTTTTCTCGGCGAGCAGGAGGCCCGCCAGGTCGAGCATGGTGACGGCGCGCGCCAGCGAGCCCTGATTATGCTGCTCGATCGCCGCCTGCACCAGTTCCTGGAAGCGGCGCGCGGCTTCCCGGGGGTCCTGTTCCAGGGTGACGATGCGCTGCATCGCCTGCGCGGTCGCCGTTACTGTCGCTCCGGCCGCCTCCGACCCCGCCGCTGCGGGGAGCACCCAACCGGGCAGGCGGCGGCCCAGCGACCGGAAGACATCCTCCATCGTCGACGCCATTCCGGCTCCACGCATGCTCTCTTTGTACTGTTGGAACTCCTCCGAGTCCGCCGAGTTCCGTGCCGCGACGCTCACCAGCTGGGAGAGGACGTCGCCGCGCGCGCCACCCTGGTCGGACCCCACCCCGGCCGGGATCTGCAACCGCGCCAGACGCTCCACGAGCTGGGCGAAACGGCGCTCCGTGTGAACCGTGGTCTTCGCGCTGCCGGAAGGGTCGTCCATCGCCAGCGCCGATTCCCCACCCTGGCTGCGGTGAAGGTTGAGGACGGGTGCGGCGAGTTCGGCCCGCACATCGCCGAGATGCGCCAAGTTCTCGCGCAGGAGCTCCTTGTCCTCCTCGGGGCAGAACTCCACCATGTACGCCTGGAGCGGCTCCAGGTAGGCGCCCATCGCTTGCTTCGACACCAGGTTCAACTCACCCATCACGTATAGCTTGCGGAGAGCGTGGTAGAGGTAGTCCGAGACCGGCACATTGCCGCCCAGGCGCCGGTGCTGGCTCGTGGTCCACGCCAGGATCTCCTGGGCGACCCGCGACGGCGGGACGGCAAGCAGGCGACCGCGTCGGAGAGATAGAGGTGCAGTTCAGCCAGCGCCTCGCCGACTTTGGGATCCTCCACCACGCCGTCCACTCGCCGACCCCCTCCGTACTGCGCTCATTGTAACAACGTCGCCACGTTCTGCTCGTACCGCCGCAGCATCGCGGCACAGGCGCGGACTCGCCGGGAGTCCGGCCGCGTATCGGCCCGCCCGCCAGAGCCGAGGCGGCGAGCCGCATGCCAGTATGCACCAGCCTCGGTGGGCGTGCCCTAGGCCGTGACGGCGCTCGCTGCGGCGGCGATCTCCGACACCGCCTCGACCGCGGCCTCGATGTTGGCGGTTGTGCTCATCGGATTGACAGAAAGGCGGGCCGTGGCTTCTTCCACTGCGTGGTCTCTTGCTTGCCCCTCGGGTGAAGCGGCGTTCGGGCCTTGCTCGCCCCCGCGCCATGCTTCTCCTTTTCACTGCGTGAGGCTTTCTTGCGTGCCGGTCCCGCGGGTGGCCGGATGCGGGCCCGGGCGCCCCCGCGCCCG
>NCBR01000045.1 GCA_002279285.1 Acidobacteria bacterium 37-71-11 | reverse complement strand
GTCCCGGACGGGCGAGCCGCGCCGGGGTGTCGATGGCCCTGAGCGAAGCGAAGGGAACAGCGAGGGGCCCCGGCGCGGATCGCCCTGTCCGGTCGCGGGTGCAGGAGCATGCGGGCTCGGGCGCGGGGGCGCCCGGGCCCGCATCCGGCCACCCGTGGGACCGGCAAGCAGGAATCCACGCAGTGGAAAAGAAGCCAGAGCGACGGGCCGGGGCCCGCGGGCCGAGACAAACTCAGAGCAGGGTTCGAGGCGGCGAACGCAAACTGGCCTGCGGCTGGATCGATGGGTGAAGATTGGCGGTGCGGCAGGCAAGGATGGTCGCCGGGCCCCGCCCCCCTTGACAGCACTGCTAGAGTGCACCCCCGGAGGAAACGTGGCCGAGTCGCTCGTCATCGTAGAGTCACCCGCCAAGGCGCGGACGCTGGGCCGGTACCTCGGCAAGGGGTACACGGTCGTGGCCTCGGTGGGTCATGTCCGCGACCTGCCCAAGAACGATCTCGGGATCGACGTCGAAAACGGCTTCGAGCCGATCTATGAGGCGCTCCCCGCCAAGCGCAAGGTAATCGCCGAGATCCAGGCGGCCGCGCGCCTCGCCGACCGCGTGCTGCTGGCCACCGACCCCGACCGCGAGGGCGAGGCGATCGGCTGGCACCTGGCCGAACTGCTGGCCGGGCTCGACAAGCCGGTCGAGCGCGTCCTCTTCCACGAGATCACCAAGCGCGCGGTGCAGGAGGCGATCACCCACCCCCGCCCGCTCGACCAGCACCTCGTCGATTCCCAGCAGGCGCGCCGCGTCCTCGACCGGTTGATGGGGTACAAGCTCTCGCCGCTGCTCTGGGACAAGGTCAAGCGCGGGCTCTCCGCCGGGCGGGTGCAGTCGGTCGCGCTCAAGATGATCTGCGACCGCGAGGGGGAGATCGAGGCGTTCGTGCCCGAGGAGTACTGGCACCTCGACGCCCGCCTGGCCGGCGCGCAGCCGCCGGCGTTCGTCGCGCGCCTGGCGCTGCGCGACGGCAAGAAGTTCAGCGTCCACGACGGCGAGACGGCCGCCGCGGTGAAGGCCGAAGTCGAGGGTGCCCGTTTCCTGGTGGCCAAGGTCGCCAAACGCCGCCGGCAGCAGAAGTCGGCGCCGCCGTTCGTGACCGCCAAGCTGCAGCAGGCGGCGTACAAGCGCCACCACTACCCGGTACGGCGGACGATGCAGCTGGCGCAGAAGCTGTACGAGGGCGTGGACCTCGGCGGCGGCGAGCGCGTCGGCCTCATCACCTACATGCGCACCGATTCGATGCGGGTGGCCGCCGAGGCGCTGGCCGCGGTCCGCGACCTGATCGCCGCGCAATACGGGCCGGGGGTCCTCCCCGAGAAGCCGAACTTCTTCAAGAACCGCTCCGAGGCCCAGGACGCCCACGAGGCGATCCGGCCCACCGACCCGGCGCGCACGCCCGAGTCGATGGCCAGGTACCTGTCAGCCGACGAGCTCAAGCTCTACACCCTGATCTGGCAGCGGTTCGTGGCGTCGCAGATGAACCCGGCGCAGTTCGACGTCACCGACGTCCTCGTCGAGGCGGGGCGGTACGGCTTCAAGGCGAAGGGCGAGGTCGAGGTCGAGGCCGGGTTCCTGCGCGTGTACCGCGAGGACGAGGAGGAGTCGGCGGGCGACAAGCCGGCGGTCGAGCAGGAGGCCGAGGAAGCCACCTCCAAGCGCCTGCCTCCGCTCACCGAGGGCGACACGCTGGCACTCGAGGAGTTCCTCTCGCTGCAGAAGTTCACCCAGCCGCCGCCGCGCTTCACCGAGTCTACTTTGGTCAAGGCGCTGGAGGAGAACGGCATCGGCCGCCCGTCGACGTACGCCCAGATCATCGCGACGCTCTCCGACCGCTCGTACGTCGACCGCCAGAAGGGGACGTTCTTCCCCTCCGAGCTGGGAAAACTGGTGAGCCGGCTGCTGCAGGGGTCGTTCGGCGATCTCATCAACGAGTCGTACACCGCCCGCATGGAGGAGGAACTCGACGCCATCGCGGAGGGGAAGCTCGACTGGCGCGCGGCGCTCGCCGGGTTCTGGCGGACGTTCACGTCCGACCTCGAGCGCGCCAAGGCCGAGATGACGTCGGTCAAGCGCCAGGGGGTGGCGACCAAGGAGGTCTGCCCGACCTGCGGCGCCCCGATGCTGCTGCGCTTCGGGCGCTACGGCGAGTACCTCGCCTGCTCAAACTACCCCACCTGCAAGACGACGCGCGAGCCCGGCGCGCCGGGCGTCACGGACGAGGCGCCCGCTTGCCCCGACTGCAACGCGCCGATGGTGCTCAAACGCTCGCGTTTCGGGCAGTTCTGGGCGTGCTCGCGCTATCCCGAGTGCAAGGGGATCCGCAAGCTGATCACGGGCAAGACGAGTCCCAACACCCCGACCGGCGTGCGCTGCCCGGAGTGCGGTGAGGGCGAGATCGTCGAGAAGCGCTCGCGCAAGGGGCGCAGCTTCTGGGGGTGCAACCGCTACCCCAAGTGCTCGTTCACCCTCCCGGCCAAGCCCGTGCCGCAGCCGTGCCCCGCCTGCGGGGCGCCGTTCGTGATGGAGAAGACGACGGTGCGGCGCGGCGTCGAGTGGGTGTGCGCGAAGGAAGGGTGCGGTTTCCGCGGCCCCGCGGGAGAAGGGGCGCCGACGACCGGTGAGCTGGCGCCGGCCACGGTCGAGGTTCAGCCGCCGAAACCGCCCAAGGTCCGGGAGGCCAAACCTGCCGCCCGTGCGGTTAAGCCCCCGGCCAAAGCGGCCAAGATCAAGACCCAGCAGGCGAAGGCCCCCGCCCGCGCGGCCAAGCCCGCGAAGGCGACCAAGCCCGCGCCCCGCACCGCGAAGCCGGCCTCGCGCGTGGCAAAGCCCGCCTCCCGTGCGGCCAAGCCCGCGGTGCGCGCGAAGCGGGGAACGGCGAAGCGCGGCAAATAGCGCCGGCCGGCCGGGGATGCCGGGACACCGGGCGAGGTGAACGCAGCCGGGCAGACTCGGGCGAAGGCACGAGGCGATGACTGACACCAATTCACCGTCCGTTGTAGTGGAATAACTGTCATTGCGAGGAGCGGAGCGACGAAGCAATCCCGTCCCCAACCGTGCGGTCCATCGCCTTCCTTGCGCTTTGAGATCGCCACGGCCCCCTCGCTGTGCTCGGGGGCCTCGCGATGACCGGAAGGACACTGCGTTTGAACGCAACATCATCTGACCGGAAGGTGACCGTCGTCGGGGGCGGGCTTGCCGGGTGCGAGGCGGCGTGGCAGCTCGCCTCGGCGGGCGTGACCGTTCGCCTCGTCGAGATGCGCCCCGCCGTTTCGACCCCGGCCCACCGCACCGGCGACCTCGCCGAACTCGTCTGCTCGAACTCGCTGCGCTCGGACAACCCGAGCAACGCCGTCGGCCTGCTCAAGCGCGAGATGGAGGCGATGGGATCGCTGATCATCGCCGCCGCGCGCGCGGCGGCGCTCCCGGCCGGGGACGCGCTCGCGGTGGATCGCGAGCTGTTCGCGGCCGCCGTGCGGGACGTGATCGCCGGGCAGCCCACGATCGAGGTGGTACGGGAGGAGGTGCGCACGCTGCCGGACGGGCCCGCCATCGTGGCGACCGGCCCGCTCACCTCGGAGGCGCTGCACGGGGCGCTGGCGGCGCTGCTCGGCGAGGGCTCGCTGTCGTTCTTCGACGCGATCGCCCCGGTGGTGGCGGCCGACTCCCTCGACATGGGGACGCTGTTCGCCGCCTCGCGCTACGGCAAGGGCGGGGGCGACGACTACCTCAACGCCCCGATGAGCCGCGAGCGGTACCTGGCGTTCGTGGCGGCGCTCCTCGCCGCCGAGAAGGTGCCGGAGAAGGAGTTCGAGCGCGACGTGCCGTACTTCGAGGGGTGCCTGCCGGTCGAGGTGATGGCCGAGCGCGGCGCCGACACGTTGCGCTACGGGCCGATGAAGCCGGTCGGCCTGCGCGACCCGCGCACCGGGGCGGTCCCGTACGCGGTGGTGCAACTGCGCCGCGACGACCTGGCGGCCGCCCACTGGAACCTCGTCGGCTTCCAGACGCGGATGACGTTCGGCGCGCAACAGCGGGTGTTCCGACTGATCCCCGGTCTCGAGCAGGCCCGCTTCGTGCGCCTCGGGATGATCCACCGCAACACGTTCATCTGCGCCCCGAAGCACCTCGACCGCCAGCTCCGCCTGAACGCCAGGCCTTCATTGCGCCTCGCCGGCCAGCTCACCGGCGTCGAGGGGTACGTCGAATCCGCCGCGACCGGCCTGCTGGCCGGGCTCTCGCTGGCAGCCGAACTCGGCGGGGTGGAACTCCCGCCGCCGCCCACCTGGACGGCGCACGGCGGCCTCGTGCGCCACCTCACCGAGCGTCCGGCGCACCGCTTCCAGCCCGCCAACGCGGCGTGGGGCCTGATGACCGACCCGCTGGTCGAGCTGCCGCGCGAGAAAGCCGCCCGCCGCGCCGCCGCGGCCACCGCCGCCCTCGACGCGATCCGCACCTGGCGCGCCGCCGCGCCGTGGCCGGTGCCGGCCCCAGCCCTTCCCGGGCACAGGGCGTAGCGCAACGGAAAGGCGTGGCGGGTGGTCAGTGACCAGTAGTCCGTGATCCGAGGCCCGTGGAAGAGCGATCGCGTGGTGGGAACGATGTAGGGGCGGGGCTTGTCTCCGCCCGCCCGCGGGCGGCCGCAAGGGCCGCCCCTTGAAGCGACGCATCAGTGCATGACGACGCGTGGCGTCCACAAGCCGGGGGTGACGACGGTGACCTCTACGATGTGGGGCGAATTTCGCAAGAACCCGGTGACGCGCCGGGAGGTTCTGACGGTGATCGGGAATCCGGCGTCGAGCGCAGGCGGCTAAGGAAGCGAATAGCGAGCGTCCGAGTCGTTCTACTGCGGCTGTTGCGATGGTGCGGCTGTTTGGCGTTTTGCGACCTTATTGCCGAGGGACAACTCGACGGTGTTATCGCCGGCGCTGATGAAGCGGAACGTCTGCGGCCATTGGTAATCGGTCGTGAAGAAGTCGGTCGGCGTTTCGGGAAGAAGTTCAAATTTCTTTTCGCCCATATACGAGGCGAACAGCTTTCCGTCCTCATAGGTGACGGCGATCTCCTTCTTGGATGGGAAGACATAGCGGCCGGAATAGCCCTGAAGGGTGTCCGGTGCGACGTGCATGACCTTGCGCTGCTTGTAGTCGGCCCAGCGATATTCGGCGGAGATGCTGCGCATGATCTCCTCTATGAGAGGCCAGCCATTGTCGCCGTTGGTCATGACCACGACGCCTTCGCCGCCATCCAGATAGCCGAACAGATTGCAGTTGAAGCCTGCGTTGCCGCCGCTGTGCGAGAACGACTTGCGGCCGGATTTGTCTTCAAGGCCGATGCCCAGGCCGTAATCGTAGAGGAGTTTGGTGAGCATCGCGAGCTGCGTGGCGGGCTTCAGGACTTGGCCGCCGTGCTGGAGTTCGAGCACGACGCGCGCCAAATCGGAAGGCGTGGTCCACAAACCGGCCGGAGCCATCTCAGGATAGGTGTGCCAGCGTCCCTTGATCATGTCACCGTCGCTGTCGTAACCGGCGGCGGCATTGGCTTCGAGGTTTGCAGGCAACGGTTGCCGGAACGTGCTGTGCACCATACCCAGCGGCCCGAGGACCTTTTCCTGCATCAATTCTGGGAAAGACTTTCCCGTGACGTCGGTGACGAGTTGCTGAACGACAACGTAACCGCCGCCGGAATAGCTCCACTCCGTGCCGGGAACAGCTTCGACGCGAATGGGCTCGGAGTTGGCCGGCTTCTTTCCGTCAAGGATATCGAGAAGCGACGGCACCGGCCCGCCCGCCGCATAGCCGTCGAATCCGCGAACCGTGAGGCCCGCGCTGTTGTTGAGCAGGCGGCGCAGGGTTACTTTCTGGGTCTTGGTGAATTCGTTCTCCGGCACCCTCCAGGAGCGGAGCTTGAGGTTCACGTCCTCGTCGAGCGATAGCTTGCCTTCATCGACGAGACGCAGGGCCATCAGGGCGGTCACAGGCTTGCTGATGGATGCCGCCTGAAAAAGTGTCTCGGTATCCACGGGCTTGCCGTCCATGGCGACGACGCCGTAGCCGCGCGCCCACTCCACTTTGCCGCCGGAGATCACGGCGATACTGACGCCAGGCACCTTGAAGTGCTTCATGCGCTCGACGATGTTCCACCTCGGCTGGGGTCGGCCGTCGATTATCGCGAGGGGGCGCAGGCCCTGCTCGACGCGAAGAATTGCGGCCGCGGTATTGCGCGCGTGCGCCGGCGAAGCCGCAGCCACGCCTATCACGAGCACCAGCATCCAACGCAAGCGTTGACGCATCGCCATTCCTTCCTCCCCGATCGCTGTCTTCGCGCGGCTTGTAGCCGGCGCAAAAGGTGTGGGCAGTTTGGAATCCCACCTCTATACGAGTAGAAGTGGTTAGGAGTTTCCTTTCTCAGCCTGTCGAGGGTACAGGCGCGAAATGGGGAGTCAAAGGCCGCCGAAGGGTCACGGGCGTCCTGGGCGCGCAGCGCGGGGCAGTTCTGGGAGACTCCGCCTGGGAGTGGAAGAACTGAAGGCAGCGAAAGGCGCGGCGTTTAGGCCGCCTCAGTGTCAGTGTGTGCGGTGGGCAAACTGCGCGCATCCAGCCCCTTGGCCGCAAGATGCTTGAGAATCGTGCCGATCACCCTGGGCTGGGTGATGAACGCGATGATGCGCGTCGTGGCCCCGCAACGTGGGCACACGAGGAGATCGACCACGAAAATGCGGCGCAGCAACTCGGGCCACCGGCGGCGCAAGGCTCGGAGATCGGGGTCGGCCAGCACCCCGGCGGCGAGCGGTTCCGGCGCGCGTGGTGGGCCGGCCACCGCGCGCGCCAGGTGACGGCGGCGCGCCCTCACCACGCTGGAGTGGGCGCCGTAGTAGCGGATCACATGCCTGCGGTTCTCGGGAATGTGCATCACTACCGGAGCGAGGAGGTCCTTGGGGTCCACTGCCTCCGACGCGGTGTGAGGCTTATGGGCTGGCCGGATCCGGGCGGCATCCGCGATCGCCAGGGCATGCTCGCCGACCTTCAGCCGCTCGAAGCTTACCGGTGAACGCAAGAGATAGCGGGCAAGGCGCTCGAGGCCAGCGCGGTCATCGGCCGGCACCGTGGACCGAGGTGCCGAATCGATGTAAAATACTGGTGGTTATGAGCATCGAGGAGCGCAGCCGCCGCCGCAGGGCACGCATCGAGGTCCACCGCGCCGAGTCGTTCGAGGAGGCCGAAGCGTGGGACCTCGACTATTGGCAGCGCCGTACGCCGGAGGAGCGGCTCTCGGCGCTCGTCGCCATCCGCAAGGATGTGGCGCTCGCCAACGCCGCCCGAGCGCGACTGGAAGAGTCGGCGGAGTGAACCGTGGATACCGTTGAGGACTTCGAGGACATCCTCGAACTCTTCGCCCGGCACCAGGTCCGCTATTTGATCGTCGGCGGCTTGGCGTTCATCTTCCATGCGAAGCCGCGGTATACCAAGGAAATCGACCTGTGGGTCGACCCGGAGCCCGAGAATGTCCGGCGGGCGAACCGCGCACTCGCGGAGTTTGGCAGTCCGGAGCTCCTCACGATCGACGATTCCAACGAAGTGCTCCAGCTCGGAGTCGACCCGAACCGAATCGACGTGCTGAGGAACGTGGTCGCCTTGCCGTTTGCGAACGCGTGGCCGCGCCGTGTCGAGGCCGCGTACGGCCGCGCCCCGGCCAACTGGATCGACCTCGAGAGCCTTTTCTTGATCAAGAGCCAGATCGACCACCCGAGGCATCAGGAAGATGCTCGCGTGCTCAAGCAAGTCCTCGATCGCAAGAAGAAGGGACCCTGAACCGGCAGCATAGGTACCGCATAGGTACCGTGTATCACGATCTAATGATTGTGGTGTTGGTTCGTGGTGCGGCTCCGCCTTGGAGGCGTCAGGGTGCCGAGCGCGCCGCGGTCCCTTGCCGAAGGGGGTGATTCGACGCGTACGTAACGATGGTCCACCAAGAAGTGTGTCATCGTGATGCACGGTACCTATGTGAAAGGTAGCCCGTACGTTGGAGCGGGCGATGTTACGATTCCCTCGATCAGATCGCCGAGCATCGCAATGGGCGATTGCGTTGCGCGGCAGGAGGGGCAGTGATGAACGTACTGGTTCGTTGGCAGACGTTCGTGGGTGGTGTTCGGCACAAGCCGGCGATCGGTATCGCGGTGCTCATGGTGGGGATCATCTGGCTCGTGATCGGTGACGGAGGCGTTGCGTCCACCGTGGGCGGGTTTCTCGCAGGGCTTGGGGCCGGGATTGTGATTCTCGGGTTTGGGGACCGGTGACCCTCGTCGGGAACGGGTATGAAATGCTGGCCGTCGAACGTGTCTTGCGTCGGGGGAGGGCGCTACATGCTCCTTCGGTACTGCCCGCCGCCCTCGTAGAGGGCGTGGGTGATCTGACCGAGAGAGCAGGAACAGACGGTTTGCAGCAGCTGGCAAAGAGGTTGCCGCCGGTGCGTGCGGCCCGCTGCAACCGGACGAGGGCGGCGGGGGCGGTAGAGCGTGCAGATGAACGGTGTCAAGCGGAGAACGGCTCGGTCAACAGCCCGGTGATGACATCGGGGTCAGCGGCCGAGGAGCGTGCGCAGCGCCGCGACCTCGGCGGGTGTGAGCTCGCGGCCCTCGCCCTCCGGCAGGTCGCCAAGCTCGACCGGACCGACCGCGGTGCGCACCAGGCGGCGGACCTTGAAGCCGGCCGCGAGGAACAGGCGCCGGATCTCGCGGTTGCGGCCCTCGTGGAGGACGACCTCGAAGCGGGTGCCGCCGCGCGGCGCCTTGCCGAGGCGGCGCACCTCGGCGGCGCGCGCCGGCTGGCCGTCGATCACGAGACCTCCCTGCCGCATCGGCTCGAGCGCTTCCTCGTCCGGGAAGCCCACGACGGTGACGAGGTAACGCTTGGCGACCGCGCCCGGGTCCATCAGGCGCTGGGCGAGACGCGGGTCGTCGCAGAACAGCAGCAGCCCCTCGGAGTCCTTGTCCAGGCGGCCGACGGCAAACCAGTCGCGGTAGGCGTCGGGGAGCAGCTCGAACACGGTGCGCGCCCCGCCCTCCCGCACCCTCGACACCACGAACGTGCGCGGCTTGTGCAGCGCGTAGATCCCCGCTGCGCTCAGATGCCTCCCTCGGGGCGAAACGCCATGTCGTAGAGGCGGCGCGCCCAGCCGCGCATGCCGAAGTCGCTCCCCTTGGAGCCGGGCTTCTCCCCCAGCACCCACTGGCGCAACGGCACCGAGAACCCCGTCTTCTTGCGGCTGAACACCGCCGGGGGCAACGGCTTCGACGGGCTCGCGGGCAGGTAGCGCTTGCGGTCGCCGCGGGCGCGCACCAGCAGCGGCGCCGCCGCGCGCAGCAACTGCGCCTCGACGAGCGGCACCCGGACCTCGAGGGAGTGCGCCATGCTCGCCCAGTCGATGTCGCGCAGGAGCTGGTCCTTCATGTAGAAGCGCGAGTCGAGCGCGACGACCCGCTCGAACGCGCGCCCGGGGTCGGGGTCGAGCCCGGAGGCGAACAGCCCGATCGGGTCGAGGCGGCACATCCCCTCGCGGGCGACCTCCTCGCCCACGATCGCGGGCAGCTCCCACGGCATGTACATCGCCCGCAGCACGAAGTACGCGCTCGGGTAGTCGCGGGCGTACTTGATCACCGCGCCGCTCTTCGGGCTGACGCGCACGCTGCGCTTCGGGGTGAGCGCCCGGTACGCCGCCAGCACCGCGTCGCCCAGGTACGGGACGCGCGCCGGGATCCCCCACGCCCGCACCGCGAGCGGCACCTTCCAGTAGGTGAAGTAGCCGCCGAGCAGCTCGTCGCCGCCGGTCCCCGAGAGCGCCACCTTGATCCCGACCT
Source organism: Acidobacteria bacterium 37-71-11 (assembly GCA_002279285.1). Lineage (GTDB taxonomy): Bacteria > Acidobacteriota > Thermoanaerobaculia > Thermoanaerobaculales > Thermoanaerobaculaceae > RBG-13-68-16. The sequence goes on along the minus strand of NCBR01000045.1, from coordinate 2,551 downwards.
CGGCCACCGCGCGGGAGACGAAGTACGAGTTGACCGCGTCCACCGTCGGCTGGTCCATCGCCTCGATGACCTTCGGGAACTCGCGCTGGAACTCGTCCTTGGAGATTACGCGGGTGGTGTGGTCGGTGCCGTAGTAGCGCGCGACCTCCTCGGCGAGCGGCGCCTCGTCGCGGCTCGTTCCCTGGTACTCGGTGAACGCGAGCGTCACGGTCTTGAGGTCGGCGGCGCCGGCGTCGCGGGCGAGGCCGATGATCGCGGTCGAGTCGCGTCCCGAGGAGAGGAACGCCCCGACCCGCACGTCGGCGACGAGGTGGTAGCGGACGGAATCCAGGAACGCGCGCCGCATCCCCTCGACCCGGTCCGCTTCAGTGACGGCGGCGGGGTGACGGACCGCGTCCGCGAGGATCGCCGCGATCGACGCGTAGGCGCGCGGCTCCGACAGCCCCTTCTCGTCCACCCAGGCGAAGCTCCCCGCCGGGAGCGCGCGCACCGCCTCGTACAGCGTGAACGGCTCCGGCACCGAGCCGCGCAGGAAGAAGCCGACCACCCCCGCGGGGTCCTGACGGCGGGAGACGCGGCCACCCGCGAGCAGCGCCTTTACTTGCGAGGCGACGCGCACGGTGGCGCCGTCCGCCGCGACGTACAACGGCTTGACGCCGTAGAGGTCGCGGGCCAACAGCACGCGCCGCGCCGGGACGTCGTAGAGCGCGAACGCGAACATCCCGCGCAGGTGCGGCAGCATCTCGGTCCCCATCGCAGCGTACAGCTCGAGCAGCACCTCGGTGTCGGAGGTGGTGCGCAGGGAGGCGCCGCCGTCGGGGAGCAGCGCGCGCAGCTCGCGGTAGTTGTAGATCTCGCCGTTGAACGTGATGACGCGGCGGCCGTCGGCGCTGGCCATCGGCTGCGCCGCGGCGTCGGAGAGGTCGATGATCGCGAGCCGCCGGTGCGCGAGCCCGACGCGGCCGTCGGACGCGATCCAGGAGCCGTGGCCGTCGGGGCCGCGGGGGGCCATCGCGTCGCGGATACGGTCCAGCTCCTCGGGGTCCACACGGGGTCCCCGAGCATCGAGAGCGACGATCGCAGCGATTCCGCACATGGCCGTGGCGACCCTTGCCGGGGTCGCGGCATTATCGGGGATTCCTCTTGCGGGTCAAGGGTTTGTGCGGCAAAGAGCCACTCTTGGGAGGAACGTCGGCGGGCGCGACGGCGACGATGGGGGGTTGCATTCCGGCAAACGCCACGTAAAATGACCGTTCGGTCAGTCTACTGACCAACGCGTATGGACGGTGCGATGGGGAAGACGAAACGCGAGGTGGTCACCGAGTTCCGCACCGGCGAGCTGCTCGCCGCGGCGCGCGCGGTGTTCGCCGAGAAGGGGTTCGACGGCGCCACGATCGAGGGCGTCGCCGCCGCGGCGGGGGTGGCCAAGGGCACCGTCTACCTCTACTACCGCTCGAAACAGGAGCTGTACGGCGCGGTGTTCCGCGAGGGGATGTTGGCGTTGCACCGGGCGACGACCGAGCGGGTGCAGGCGGCCTCCGACCTTGAGGCGAAGGTCCGGGCGTTCGTGACGACCAAGCTGGCGTACTTCGAGGAGCACCGGGAGTTCTTCCGTATCTACTTCGAGGCGTTCGGCAGCGCTCGGGCGGTCGGTCCCGGCTTGCAGGCGGAGTTCGACGCGCTCTACCGGGAGCAGGTACAGATGCTGGAGACTGCAATCCGGTCCGGGGTCAAGCGCGGCGAGTGCCGCAAGCTCCGGCCGGACGCGGCGGCGTTCGCCATCTTCGACCTCACCCGCGGGCTGCTGCGGCAGCGCACGCTGGGGTGGACCCGCACCGGCCTCGAGGAGGACGTGGCGTTCGCATTCGACTTCATCTGGAAAGGGATCGCAGGCCGATGACCAGGACAACGACGACGTTCGCCGGACTCGTCTCCGCGGCGGCGCTGATCGCCGGCTTCGCCGGCGCAGCGACGGCACCGCCGCTGCCGGCCGGCGGCGCCCAGGTCGTCCACCTGACGCTCGCCGAGGCGATCGCCCGCGGGCTCGAGTACAACCTCGGGGTCGTGGCCGGCGAGCAACGCGTCCGCGAGGCGGAAGGCGCCCGGCGGGTGGCGCGCGCCGCCCTGCTGCCGCAACTCTCGTTCGGCGCGCTGCAGGCGCGCGAGGAGATCAGCTACGAAGCGTACGGCCTCCCGGTGGCGCCGGGGACGTCGCCGATCGTGGGCCCGTTCGACGTGAGCGATGCCCGCGTCTACCTCGCCCAGCCGCTCCTCGACCTGAGCGCGGCCGGCTCCGCCCGCGCCGCCGCGCGCCGCCGCACGGCCGCCCAGAGCACGTTCGCCGACACCCGGGAGGCGGTGGTGTACGGCGTGGCGGAGCTCTACCTGCGTGCGGTGACGGCCGGCAGCCGGATCGCGGCGGCCCAGGCGCAGCTCCGCACCGCGCAGGCGCTGTACGACCGCGCCGCCGACATGAAGAAGGCCGGGACGGCGCCCGGGATCGAGGTGCTGCGGGCACAGGTCGAACTCGCCGACGAGCGGCAACGGTTGA
>NCBR01000221.1 GCA_002279285.1 Acidobacteria bacterium 37-71-11 | reverse complement strand
GTGCGGGTCCCGAGCGGGCGTCCCGCGGTGGGGTGTCGATGGCTCCGACCGAGGGTCTCTCCGAGGGAGGAGAACAGCGAGGGGCCCCACCGCGGGACGTCCCAGCTCGGTCGCACGCGCAGGCGGGTCGGAGGGCGGCGCTCGATGCGCCGCCCGAGCGACACGGCCGTAGCCCGCGGGGCAAAACAAGACGGCCTCACGCAGTGGAAAGGAAGCCGGTGAGTCCGAGCGACTCGGCTGCACCCCGCGGGGCAAAACAAAACAGGCCTCACGCAGTGGAAAGGAAGCCGGTGAGCCCGAGCGACACGGCCACCGCCCGCGGGGCAAAACAGAGACCTCACGCAGTGAAGACGAAAACTAAGGCTATCCGCCTGGCGAGCAAACGCCGGGCCATTGCCCAACCGGCCCTCTGAGGTCCCAGCCAAAGGCCGGGACCGGCGCCGACGGGGTGTTCTCACGAGCTGGTACTCTTTCAGCTGTACCTGGAAGTTCCCGACCGCCGGCACGGTTGACCGGCACCGAGGAGACGACGAGATGCCTCGCTTGAACGCAAACGACACACGCGCAACGCACCGTTACCGCTGCGCTCGGCTGCTCGGCGCCGCCCTGGCCGCAGGTTGCCTCGCGGCGGCCGCCGGCGCGCAACAGCCGCCGGCGACCGCGCAACCTCCCACGCTCACGCTGGCCGGGGCGCTGCGCGAGGTCGCCGCGCGCTCGACCGCGGCCGTGACCTCAGCCCTCGACGTCGACACAGCCCGCACCGGCACGGCGCGCGCCGAGGCCGCGTACCGGCCATCGGTTTCGGTGTCCGCAGGCTACCAGCTCCGCGACCACGAGATCGTCGCCAGGTTCGGGACGCTGGCGGCCCCCTCCACCGAGAGGAACTTCCTCACCGGCGAGATCGACGCGACGCAGCTCCTGTGGGACGGCGGGCGCCGCAACTCGGCCCTCGCCAGCTCGCGCGCTCTGGAACAGGCCACGATGGCGCAAGGCGAGGCGAGCGTCCTCGCCTCCCAGCTCGACGGGCTGCACGCCTACATCCGGGTGCTGGTTCTCAAAGCGCAACGGCGTGTGCTCGCACAGCGGGTCGCGAGCTTGCAGGACCACCTGCGGGAGGTCCAGGACCTGTTCGACCAGGGGGTCGTGGCGCGCAACGACCTGCTCGCCACCGAGGTGCGCCTCCGCGTGGTCGACGACCAGGTCAACCAGGTGAACGACGGCGAGGCGGTGGCGCTGCAGGGGCTCAACCGCGTCATGGGCCGCAACCCGACCGATCCTTTGGCGCTGCCGCAGTCGCTGCCGTCGCCGCCGCCGCTGGGTGTCGGCGTCGCGGAGCTCAAACGGCGCGCGGCGGACGCCAACCACCGGCTCCTGGCGCTGCGCGCCCGCCTGAAGGCGCAGGAGGACGCCGTCGCGCTGCGCCGCGCCGACAGCGCCCCGACCGTCTTCGCGCAGGCCTCGCACACCTATCAGCAGGACAAGTACCTGGTCTACCCAAACGCCAACATTCTGTTCCTCGGCTTTTCCTGGCAGGCCTACGACGGCGGCGCCAGGAAGGCCGGGGTCAGCGAGGCCGAGTTCGCCGCCGCGCGAACGCGGCAGGAGATCGCCGACCTCCAGCGCCGGCTCGAAGTCGAGGTCGAGCAGGCGTTCCGGGGGTACGAGCAAGCGCTCCGCCAGGCCGCCACCGCCGAGACCAACGTCAAGGCGGCCGAGGAGAACCTGCGGATCGAGGAGGACCAGTACAAGGCCGGCCTCGTCAGGACCACCGAGGTGCTCGACGCCGAGTCGCTGTTGGCGGACAGCCGCTTCGCGCTCGTCAACCAGCATTACGACGCGTACCTCACGCAGGGCGCGGTGCTTGCCGTCGCCGGGGAGGATCTCCCGACGTTCTTCGCGGCCGTGGGGAGCGCAGGACAGGAGCAGTGACATGAAGAAATGGATCAGCCTCGCGGTGATCGTGCTGGCGCTGGCGACGGCCGCCGTATTCGGCTATCGCTACTGGCAGAACGCCAAGGTTCACCCCAGCACCGAGGACGCCTACATCAGCGGTGACGTGTTCTCGATCTCCTCGCTCATCCCCGGGAGGTTGCTCACGGTCGAGGTCACCGAGAACCAGCAGGTGAAGAAGGGCCAGGTCATCGCGACCATCGACCCGCGCGACTACGACGCCCAGGTGCAGCAGGCGAGCGCCGCGCTCGAGGAGGCGCACTCGGCGCTCGCGACCAACCGCGCGCAGATCGCGCAGGCCAAGGCGAAGGTCGATGCCGACGGGAGCAGGCTCGCCCTCGCCCGCCTCAACCTGCAGCGCTTCTCCGAGCTGTACAAGCGCAACTCGGTCCCCAAGCAGCGCTACGACGACACGGTCACGGCCGAGCAGGTGGCGGCTGCCGACGCCGTGGCCTCCAGCAAGGCGCTCGCCGCGGTCGAGGCCAACATGGCCGTGGCCGAGCAGCGCATCAAGGTCCAGGAGACCCGCCTCGCCGGCGCCGAGCTGACGCGCTCGCACTGCACCGTCGTCTCGCCGATCGACGGCGTCGTGAGCCGGAAGAGCGGCCAGCCCGGCCAGGTGGTGGCGCCCGGCCAGCCGCTGTGCGCGGTCGTCCCGCTCCATGGCGGCCACATCTGGGTCGAGGCCAACTTCAAGGAGACCGACCTGCGTCGGATCCGCATCGGGCTGCCGGCGACGTTCCACACCGACGTCAACCCCGCCCGCGAGTACCACGGCTGGGTCGAGAGCCTCTCCGCCGGCACCGGCGCCGCGTTCTCGCTGCTGCCGCCCGAGAACGCCACCGGCAACTGGGTCAAGATCGTCCAGCGCCTGCCGGTGCGCGTGGCGATCGACCCCGCCGCGAACGCCGACCGATCGCTGCGCCTCGGCCTGTCGGTTCATCTGATGGTGGACACCCTGGGCGAGCCGCGCGCCGTGCCGGCCGCGCCCGAGGCGGCCCAGGCGGGCCTGCGCTGAAACCCTGCAAGAGAACGATGGCCACCAAACCTCCCTCGAACAAGTACCTGATGGCGTTCACCTCCATGCTCGGCACCCTGATGGAGGTGGTGGACACGTCCGTCGCCAACGTCTCGCTGCCCCACATGCAGGGGACGTTCTCGGCCGGCGTCGACGAGATCACCTGGGTCATCACCTCGTACCTGGTCGCGAACGCGGTCATCCTGCCGATCACGGGGTGGATCGCCAACTATTTCGGCAGGAAACGCTTCTACCTCTCGTGCCTGACGGTGTTCACGCTCGCCTCGCTGGGCTCCGGCGCGGCGCCCACCCTGCCGTTCCTGATCGTGATGCGGGTGCTCCAGGGGTTCGCCGGCGGCGCCATGGTGCCGATGTCGCAGGCGATCCTGCTCGACGCCTTCCCGCGCGAGGAGCGCGGCAAGGCGATGGCGCTGTTCGGAGTCGGCGTGGTGTTCGGCCCGATCATCGGCCCCACGCTGGGCGGGTGGATCACCGACAACTGGGGGTGGCCCTGGGTGTTCTACATCAACATCCCGGTGGGGATCCTGGGGATCGCCCTCGGCATGATGTTCATCACCGATCCGCCGTACCTCAAACGGCCCGAGGGGCGGGTGGACTTCGCGAGCTTCATGTTCATCTGCCTCGGTCTCGGCAGCCTCGAAGTCGTGCTCAACCGCGGCCAGCGCTACGACTGGTTCAACAGCAACTTCATCAAGATCTTCGCGCTCGCCGCCGTGGCCGGGATCGCGCTGTTCATCTGGCGGTCGTTCACGGCCGAGCGGCCGCTCGTGAACCTGCGCATCTTCAAGAACCGCTCGTTCGCCTCCGCCACCGTGCTGATGTTCCTGCTCGGGTTCGGCCTGTTCGGCTCGTTCACGATGCTGCCGCTCTTCGCCCAGACGATGCTGCACTACACCGCCACCTGGGCCGGCCTCGTGATCTCGCCGGGCGGGATCGCGTCCCTGGTCGCGATGGGACTCGTGGGCGCCCTGATCGGCAAGGTCGACACCCGGATCCTCGTGCTCATCGGAGCGGCGTTCAACATCGCCGCGATCTGGCTGTTGCAGTCCGTGGACCTGAACGTCGGCTTCAGCTACCTGACGTTCTCCCGCCTGCTGCAGGGGTTCGGCCTCGGCTTCCTGTTCGTGCCGATCTCGACCGCAGCGTTCTCGCACTTGGCGCCGGAGCAGATCGGCAACGGGACCGGGCTGTTCAACCTTTTCCGCAACGAGGGCGGGTCGGTCGGGATCGCGATGTCGGCCACCGTGCTCGCCCGCCACGCCCAGGTCCACCAGGCGCAGCTCGCCGACCACGTCACGGGGTTCAGCCCGCTCGTCCAGCAACGCCTCGCCGCCACCGCCCACGGCCTGTTCCCGACGGTGGGGCTCGACCCGACCTCGACCCAGGCGCTCTCGCTGCAGATCATGTACGGCAAGGCCTACGTGGACGTGTTCTGGATGCTGACGATGGCGTTCGTGCTCTTCGTCCCGTTCATCTTCCTGCTCTCCGGCGAGACCGGGAAGACGCCGACAGGCGCGCACTAAGCCGCTAGAACGTGCAATCCTCGCGCGCGAACAGCCAGCACGCGGACGCGGGCGAGATCGGGACGGTGCGCGCCAGGCTGAGGCCGAGGCCCGCCAGCGCCTCCCCGATCGGCGCGCGCACGAAGCCGGGGTAGTGCGGGCCCTCGAGGTGCTCGACGAGGCGCACGTACCACGGCCCGGGCGCGGCGTAGTCGAAGATCAGCACCGCCTGCGCGGCGATGCGGGCGGCGTGTCCCAGCGTGAGGCGCCGCAACTCGGGGGAGAGACCGTGCAACACGTAGGCGACGGAGACCAGATCGAACGCGCCGTCCGGGATGCCCGCGAGGTCCGCGAGGTCCATCCGCCGGAAGCGTGCACCGGGGACGCGCCGCGCCGCGCGCCGCAGCAGGCGCTCGGCGACGTCGATGCCGGTGACGGTGTGCCCGCGCTCCGCCAGGATCTTGGCGAGGCTGCCGGTGCCGGTGCCGAGGTCCAGGGCGGAGAGGCCAGGGGGAAGCTCCAGCGCGTCCAGCGCGGCGCCGTACTGCGGTTCGAGCCAGCGCTCGATGAGGAGGAACAGCGGCGCCGCCCGGTTGAACAGGCGGCGGGCGCGTTCCGTCTCGCGGCGTGCGGCGGCTTCGAGCTCGGGCACCGCCGCAGGGTAGCAGCCCGATCGCCGCCGGCGGTCCCGTCCCCGCGCGCCCGGGAATTGCGGGGATGTTCCTCGCCTTGACCGGGACAGCGGCCGCAGCGGCCCTGGCTTGGCGGCGCCGTCCGGGCAGGCGCGGCGCACGGCTGCGCAACCGCAATTGGGGAGGACAGCATGGACACGAGGACTCTCGGGACACAGGGCTTGGTGGTTTCGACGATCGGACTCGGCTGCATGGGGATGAGCGAGTTCTACGGCGCCGCGGACGAGGGCGAGGCGATCGCCACGATCCACCGCGCGCTGGACCTCGGCGTGACGTTCCTCGACACCGCCGACATGTACGGCCCGTTCACCAACGAGCGCCTCGTCGGCCGCGCGATCAAGGGGCGGCGCGACAGGGTCCTGCTCGCCACCAAGTTCGGCAACGAGCGGCGCCCGGACGGGACCTGGGTCGGCGTCAACGGCAGGCCCGAGTACGTACGCGCGGCGTGCGACGCGTCGCTCGAGCGCCTCGGCGTGGATGTCATCGACCTCTACTACCAGCACCGCGTGGACCCGACCGTGCCGATCGAGGAGACGGTCGGCGCGATGGCCGGTCTCGTGCGCGCCGGCAAGGTGCGGTTCCTCGGGCTGTCGGAGGCGGCGCCGGCGACGATCCGCCGCGCCCACGCGACGCACCCGATCACGGCGCTGCAGACCGAGTACTCGCTGTGGACCCGCGACGTCGAGGACGAGATCCTGCCGGCGGTGCGGGCGCTGGGCATCGGCTTCGTCGCCTACAGCCCGCTCGGGCGCGGGTTCCTGACCGGCCGTTTCCGTTCGCCCGGGGACCTCCCCGAGGGCGACTTCCGCAAGAACTCGCCGCGCTTCGAGCCGGCGAACTTCGCCAAGAACCGCGAGTTGGGCGCACGCGTGGAGGCGATCGCGTTCCGCCTCGGCGTCACGCCCGGACAGCTGGCGCTCGCCTGGGTACTGGCGCAGGGACCCGGCGTCGTCCCGATCCCGGGGACCAAACGCGTCCGCTACCTCGAAGAGAACGCGGCCGCCGCTGCGATCACGCTCACGCCGGCGATCCTCGCCGAACTCGACGCCGCGGCGCCGAGGGGCGCAACGGCCGGTGCCCGCTACCCGGAGTCGGCGATGCGTGCGGTCAACCGGTAGCACCGAAGAGGGGGGCCGGCGCGCCTCTGTGACCGGCGGGACGAGAGCGGCCTCGCCTCGTTGACACCATCCCCAACCTGCCGCTAGACTTCCCGGCGCGGTGACGTAGCCAAGTGGTAAGGCAGGGGCCTGCAAAGCCCTCATTCGGCGGTTCGACTCCGCCCGTCACCTCCACCCATGTTCACTCATCGCCCTGCGGTCCGCGGGGATGTCGAGGACGGAGCGATCACCAACCGCAACACGGACGACCGTAAGGAGACACGAATGAAGCACACCTTCCTGTTGCTGGCCCTGGCCGCCGTCCTGGCTGCCCCCGTGATGGCCGCGGACGCCCCGGCCCACGCCGCCGGGTGCTGCCTGAAGGCCGCCGGCGCCCAGCACACCGTCACCAACCTCGACAACGGCGTCAAGATCACGATCACTTCCACCGACCCCAAGGTGGCGGCGCAGATCAAGGACGAGACCGCGTCGTGCCCGAAGGCGGGCTGCGCCAAGGACTGCCCGATGCAGGCCAAGGGCGTCACCCGCACGGTCGAGAAGACCGACACCGGCGTGGTGATCACGGCGACGGCAGCCGACGCCGCCACGGTGAAAGCGCTGCAGGAGCACGCGGCGACGATGTGGGAGAAGGCGTGCCCGCACCGGGCCGGAATGCACGGCGCCAGCGGCAAGGCGATGGGCGGCAAGTGCCCGTACGCGAAGGGCGGCGCCGCGTCGCAGTCGTAACCCGTCGCCCCGGCGTGAAGACGGCCCGCGGCCTCGTGCCCCGGGCCGTCTTGCTGTCGTCGTGACGAGAGCGGCCACGCGACCGTCCAGCGCGCGGATACGGGACGCCGCTACAATGGCGGTGCGATGGACGAGACGCCGAGGACCGAATCCGGGTCGATGGGGTTGCCGATCCGCCCGCCCGAGCCCGGCAAGAGACTGACCTTCTTCGGGTTCTTTCGCGCCCGCTTCGTGACCGGCCTGCTCGTGTCGTTCCCCCTCGTCGTGACGCTGTTCTTCGGCCGCTTCCTCTTCGACCTGATCGACCGCTGGGCCGACCCGATCAGCCGGCGGCTTTTCGACCGGCCCGTGCCCGGCTTCGGGGCCGCGGTGTTCGTCGTCGGCGTGTTCCTGCTCGGCGTCCTCGCCCACAACGTGATCGGCCGCCGCGTGCTGCAGTTCGGCGAGAGGCTGTTCGCGCGCATCCCGGTGCTGCGCGCGGTCTACACCGGCACCCGCGAGGTGACGCGGGCGTTCGCCGGGAACCGCGCCAAGAGCTTCCGCCGGGTCGTGCTGGTGCCGTTCCCCAACGAGAACGTGTGGGCGGTCGCGTTCGTCACCACGGAGTTCGAGGAGGCGACGCCCGATGGGCCGCGACGCGTGACCGCGGTGTTCATGCCGACGACGCCCAACCCGACGACGGGCTTTTTCCTCGTCTACCCCGCGACCGCGATCAGGTCCACGGATATGTCGGTCGAGGAGGCGATCCGCATGGTGATCTCCGGCGGCCTCGTGAGCGCCAGTCAGGGCCGGGTTTTCCCGGCCGCGCCGGCGCCGAAGGACAGCGTGCCGTGAGCGGCCCCCCGGCCCGCCGCGCCGCGGCCGCGCGTGCCGCGGTGATCGAGGCGGCGCTGGCGGCCGCCTACCCCGACGCGGCGTGCGAGCTCGACTTCTCGGACCCCTACCAGCTGCTGGTGGCCACGATCCTCTCCGCGCAGTGCACCGACGCGCGCGTCAATACGGTCACTCCGGCGCTGTTCGCGCGCTTCCCCGACGCCACCGTCCTGGCGGGTGCGGGCCAGGACGAGCTCGAAGCGCTGATCCGTTCCACCGGCTTCTTCCGCAACAAGGCAAAATCGCTGCTCGGGATGGCGCAGGCGGTGGTCGAGCGCCACGGCGGCGAGATCCCCCCCGCGATGGACGCCCTCACGGAGCTGCCCGGTGTCGGGCGCAAG